>DAIRER010000159.1:0-5278 GCA_036795495.1 Pseudobdellovibrionaceae bacterium
GTACAACCTACAATACCAGATAGAACCAACTCCTTAGGAGAGGGTCCTAAATTTTGTCCACCATGTTCTTTTTTAGCATCCATGACTAGCACATGATCTCGGATGCGGGATTGAAACGACATTTGTCCATCCCATTGAGCTTCACATTTCATCTGAATCCTCCTTAGTTATAAAAATCTTAGCTAATAAATCATTACATTTTAACACGACAGTGTTTTAAAAACTCATTTCGAGTATCTGCCAGTGTTTTAAAATCGCCTCTTAAATCCGCCGTTGCCGTAGAACTTTGTGAGTCTTCAATGCCTCGAGTAATAACACAGTAATGACGAGCATTGATATGAACAGCAACATGGGGTGTTTGTAGGACTTCTTGCAAACAATCTGCAATTTGTTTTGTCAATCGTTCTTGAACTTGTGGACGGCGAGCAAAAAACTCTACAATACGATTGATTTTTGAAAGTCCAATCACTTTTTGATGGGGAACATAGGCCACTGTTGCATAACCATCAATGGTTAAAAAATGGTGTTCACACATAGACAGACACTCAATCCCCTGAACGACAATCATTTGATCATAATTCATTTTATTTTCAATGGTCGTCATTTTGGGAAAGTTCTTTGAGTCCAGTCCTCTGAATACTTCATTCACATACATTTTGGCCACACGCTGTGGAGTCTCCGCTAAACTATCATCTTTTAAATCTAAACCCAAAACTTCCATAATTTCTTTAAAATTTTGTGCTATCTTTTCAATCTTCTGCTCATCCGTTAAGTGATTCTTAATGGTAGGAGTCGGAATCACCTTTTTTAAAATCTCTTCCGCTGACACCTCAACCTCTTTTCTTTTCATTTTGTTTAATAAATTCTATTAAGCATTGCACGGATTGACCACTTCCACCCACTGTAGATAAAGCACCCTCGGCCTTATCATTCCAAGCATAGATATCCAAATGAGCCCACTTTTTTCCAGATACAAATTTTTCTAAAAATAAGGCTGCTGTAATGGCACCACCGAAACTTTCTCCAGAGTTTTTAAAATCTGCAAAGTTTGAACTCATTGTTGAAAAATATTTTTGAAAAAGCGGCATTCGCCAGACTAAATCACCCGCTTGAAAACCGCATTGAAAAAGTCGATCGCTCAATCCATCATCATTACAAAAAAGACTTGCAATATCAGCTCCTAAAGCCACCTTTCCAGCTCCCGTCAAAGTCGCAATATCAATAACAATGGGTGCGGAATCTTTCTCTCGACAGGCAACATCTAAAATATCTGCTAAAACCAATCGCCCCTCGGCGTCCGTATTATCAATTTCAACAGTTTTTCCATTCCGGGCCGTAAAAACATCTCCCGGACGAAAGGACTTTCCATCGACTGAATTTTCAGCTAAGGCCAAATAAAAATCACAGGGAATTGAACTTTCTGATGATGAAAGAAAATAAGCTAAGGACGTCACCGCCGCCGCCCCACCCATATCTTTTTTCATCCATCTCATATTGCTTGATGGTTTAAGATCCAAACCACCAGAATCAAAAGTTATTCCTTTACCCACAAAGGAGTAGGCAGGTAACTCATTTTTTTTACTTTTTTGAGGACGATACTTCATTCGAATCATTCGTGGAGAATGAATAGAACCTTGCCCAACAGCTAAAATTAAATTCATATTTTCTTTGCGTAATTTTTTTGAATCCCAAACTTCAATCTCAATATTTTTTTTAAAAGGAATTTTTTTAATCCATTGTTCAAAAGTTTCAGGATTGAGTTCATTGGGCGGCATGTTTGTTAAATGGCGGGCCATATTTACGGCCTGTGCCTGAATAACAGCCCCTTTTTTTACCTTTTCACTGATTTTTGATTTCTGATCAAATACCAATTGAGGAAGATCTTTAAATGTCGTTTTAAAGACATCA
Source organism: Pseudobdellovibrionaceae bacterium (assembly GCA_036795495.1). Classification (GTDB taxonomy): domain Bacteria; phylum Bdellovibrionota; class Bdellovibrionia; order Bdellovibrionales; family Bdellovibrionaceae; genus DAIRER01. The sequence goes on from DAIRER010000159.1 coordinate 1,909, forward strand.
CTTTTATAACTATAAGCAGCAATATCGAAGCCCAAAAGACAAGCCAATTGATGATTTTCATGAAGATTTTCAAAGCTCACATGTAATTCAGTCAATCGATGGGCACGAAAATGACTGACCAATCCACCCAAAGTATCTCTAAACCATGCAAATTCTGATCGAGCCTGATTGAGCGATACGTTAATAGTTTCTTCAGGTTTATTCTTAGGGCAGACCACCCAAAAGGGCCCCTCTTTGGGAGTGTGAAAATATAATAATTCACGCTCATCCGATTGTTTTAATAAATCCGCCTTTTGCCATTCCAAAGCAAATTTTTGAATTAACTCTTTCAAAAGTTCTCTTTCTGTAGACGCTAAAACAAACAATCGTCCGAATAGATTGATTTGAGCTCGCTCCTTAGACTTTGGTTCGATTTTAGACCTAATTCTTAAAGATGCGACCCATGAACTCAACATGAAAACTCCTTTTTTGAACAAAATTGATTGTCGTCCGCACAAGCCTTGCCTATGATCAATCTATGAACAGAAGTGAAAATATAAATCTAAAATTTTGTCTATTCAATGTAGAAAATTTATTTTTGCTTTTCGACGAACCCCCCAGTGACTCTGTGTTAAAATTAGATGAAATTCAATGGCAAAAACTATCCACAGCTCTAAGTGATAATAAACCCCTTAAAAAACTACACGCCCTTGCAAAAGTAATTTTAGATATTCATGCTGATATCTATATGTTTTGCGAAGTCGGTGGTGCCGAATCCTTAAATCATTTTAATAGGTTATTTCTTAACTCGGAATTTTCTACATGTCTTATTGAAGGAAACTCAGATCGAAATATTGATGTTGGTTTTTTAATACGTAAAGGACTCCCTTTTTACTTTGATCTTCAGACCAATAAAAACCACCGCCTTGAAGTTCCAGAAAAACTGGCAAGAAACAATGCAGTGACGCAACTCTTTAGCCGTGATGTTACAGAACTTCGCCTCTTTGAAAAATGCACTGAAAATCCCTTTTTGCTCTGCTTACTGACCCATTTAAAGTCAACAAGGGATCCACACAACATTGACCCCAATGGAAGCCTAAAACGAACAGCAGAAGTTAAAGGGCTTGTTGAAATCTACCAAGACCTTAAACTTAAAAATCCAAAGACCCCCATTTTGGTTTGCGGAGATTTTAATGGAAATGCGAGTCTTCAAAAAACAGACCCTGAATTCAAAATAATTTATGAGGTTTTAGATTTAAAAGATATTCTCGAATTGGCCCAAGTAGAAAAAGAAGCGCGTTCGACATTTTACCAAGTTTCTAATATCAGCCTGACTAGAACCGAGGGAAAGCAAATAGACTTTTGTTTTTTAAATACAGAGGCTCAAAAACATCTTCAAATTCCTTCAGTTCAAGTTTATCGCTATAAGGATGAATTCGGAAGCCCTCTCCCCCCCCCAAAGACCCTTGCAGAAAAACAAGGCCACCCCTCAGATCACTATCCTGTTATCTTTAAACTCGAAAATCTCTCATTGACAAAGGAAGAGCAAAAAATATAATTCTATCCGCTGCAGCTTTCCTTTCTCAACCAAGGAGTTTCATAGATGTCTATGCAAAAAACTGTTGAATATAATTTTGAGATACAAGTCAAAACCGTTTATGTTTCAAAAGAGTCAAGACCCCATGAAAACTATCATTTTTTTGCCTATAAAATATCGATCCTCAATAAAGGGGCCCACTCCGCACAATTAGTCAGTCGACATTGGATCATAACAGATTCTTTGGGTGGCATTGAAGAAGTTAAAGGACCCGGTGTCGTTGGAATTCAACCTAAAATTCAACCTGGTCAAACTTTTGAGTATGAAAGCGCTTGTCCTCTTGGAACCCCCACGGGGAGTATGAAGGGTTCTTACAATATGCTCGGAGAATCCGGCGAAAATTTTCAAATAGAAGTTCCTGAGTTTTTTCTTATCGCACCAAATTGTCTTCATTAGACCTTTTTGCCTTCCATGCTCCGCCCCATTGCACAGAGCCTGGTAGTAAAAAATAAATCAAACGAATGAGAATATAAGAAGGCAATAGTTTTCTTAATAAACTTAAAAAAAATGCGTCCAATGTAAAATCTAAACGAAGTGAATGTGTTGGTGCATCTATCAGCTGTAAAATCTGACCCGCCACCTTACCTGGTGAGGCTTTCGTCAAGCCCATCATTTTTTCAATAAAGGGAATCATTGAATCGTAATATTCAGATAAGGGTCCCCGGACCGTCGTGCTCAATTTTGCTTTTCGAGTGAGTATCACTTTTTTAAATGATGCTGAATTTATAAAACCCAACTCAACTAAATGTACTTTTATTCCAAAGGGACGCCCCTCGTACCATAACGCCTCTGTCGCCCCTTCGAGCGCATGTTTTGAAGCGCTGTAGGAACCCATGGTTGGCATAGATAAGGTCCCTGAAACTGATGATATGTTAATTATTTGCCCTTCTCGTTGTTCTCTCATGACAGGCAATAAGGAACGAATCAAAGTCATTGGACCTAAATAGTTTGTATTCATTTGCAATAATTCAGACTCATCATCCATATGTTCCATAACACTTCTAAAACATATAGCTGCATTATTGATCAACACATCCACCCTACCCCAACGACAACAAACTTCATTGACAATTTTGTAAATATTTGAGGCGTTTGTAATATCCAACTCTCGAATTAAAAAACGTTCTGACTCTTGAAATTCGGACCGCAATTCTGAAATAGATTCTGGGCGGGTTGTGATGACAACTCTTAAATCATTTCTATGATATAATTTTTGTGCTAAATTTAAACCAATCCCTGAGCTACAACCCGTAACTAAAATAACTTTTTTATGAGACACAAAACCCTCCCGTATAGATATTTTTATTAGGCCGTCAACAAGTGATTGACTATCTTTTTGCACACTTCTGATTTTAATGGCTTGGGTATAAATCTCATTCCATTTTGGGTTGTAATTTTATTTAATTGTGATTTTAAATCTTTATAATTTACGGCAGAGACTAAAATTGTTTTTGCTTTACTATTTAATACTGATTGAGAATTTAAAATTTCAATACCTGTTTGAGAACCTGCTAGAAATAAATCGCAAATAATAAGTTTAAAAGAATTTTCAGAAAAATTTGTTGCCTTTATTTTTTCAAGTGCTTCTTCTCCACTAATAGCCCACTCAAAGTCAGTTTTTTCAGAAATATTATTAAAAATTCGAATCCAAAATGGTCTTAAGGATAAATCATCTTCAATTATTAAAACTTTATTTTTTTTATTAATTTTAGCCATTTGTCCCCAACTTAAAATATTTTGAATTTCATTTCCAATTTTTTTAATGGTATTGATTGACAATGCAGAAGTTATTGT
>DAIRER010000587.1:0-1072 GCA_036795495.1 Pseudobdellovibrionaceae bacterium
CGCATCCTCCCCTGTCCCGCGTTTGGTTTTCGGTTTTCCGATATCATGAAAAAGCGAGGCCACACCGAGCTCTTCGAGGTCACTTCTTGAAAAATTTAAGGCCTGTCCCAATCCCAAGGAATAAATACTGACATCTAAAGAATGATTATATGTATAAAAATCGTGACCTGAAAGAGATAATAAATATCCCATAGATTGAGGGGCCGCATCCATAAAATCTAAAAAATCATTGATAATCGGTTTGGCTTCATCAAGGGCTTTGTTTACATCTGGATTGGCGAAGAGATCTTCCATTAAGGACACAGAGCTTTCTCTAAGAACATCCGCTTTATTTCTTGGTGTCAGTTGACTGGAATTGATTTCCTCTCGGATCCAATCCCTATATTTTTGTCGATCACTTTCAAGAACAAAAAAATTCTCTCCACTGTCTTTATCATGAAGCTCATTGATCTTCTCGCCATTGAGGGTGTCTCCGGCTTTAATGTAGAGAAGCTTACGGTCACCGATACGAACATAGATATTAAAATTTGTTATTTTATCAGGACGAATGGTTTTCAATCGAATGCGAAAATACTTTTCTTGATCCATGTTAAGAGTTTGCCATGTTGACACCTGAACTAAAAAGTGGAAAATCACGATATGGCCTTACGTCTAGATACATCTATACAATTTTTAAAGGGAGTTGGTCCCAAACTGGGTGCTTTGTTTGAGCGGCAAGGTATAAAAACAATTCAAGACTTACTTGAGTTTTACCCTCGAAGTTATGAAGATCAAAGGGCTGCAAGAAATATTTCTAGCCTAAAGGCGGATGAAGTTGTTGGCATCAAAGCTCAAGTTGTTTCAGTTTATTCATTAAATTTAGGTCGTAGTGCTCGTAAAATGTATGACGTGGTTCTGAAGGACTCTTCAGGAAAGGTTCATTGCAAATACTTTAGAGTCCCTTACAAGGGATATTTTGATCGTTTAACTGCTGGAAAAAATGTCCGTGTTGTCGGTAAAGTTACAAACTATAAAGGACGCATTGAGTTTCATCATCCGGATATACGAGACATAGAAGAAGATGATGAAATTC
>DAIRER010000160.1:0-5256 GCA_036795495.1 Pseudobdellovibrionaceae bacterium
GGCCACACTGGCAGCCGCAGCCCACATCCATCTGTGCAATGAACGCCTTCCTGTCCTGATTTTATAAAAGCATTAACACAAGTGCATGTTTTTTTACTGGCTATCGATGAAGCTCATTGTATTTCTCAATGGGGGCATGATTTTAGGCCTGACTATTCAAAAATCGCAGAAATTCGTAAAATCTTAGGCAGCCCACCGGTTCTTGCTTTGACGGCTACGGCGACCCCAGAAGTTCAAAAGGATATCATTGATCAAATTCAAATCCAAGAAGCTCAAATTCTTCATGGAGGCTTAAAGAGAGATAACTTGAATTTAGAGGTTCAAGAGGTTTTTGGTTTGGATCAAAAAATAGAAAAAATTTTAGAAATTCAACAGAGTTCCTCGGGCGTTGGTATTGTTTATTGTAGTCTTGTTGAAACTGTTAAAAAAATTTATCAGAGATTAGAATCCAAAAATATTTCAAAACTATGGACCTATTATGGTGATATGAAGCCTCAGTATAAAGAAAAGGCATTAAAAGAGTTTATTCGATCCGAAAAAGGAATCATGCTAGCGACTCCTGCTTTTGGTTTGGGAATTGATAAGCCCGATATCCGTTGGGTTGTGCATGGGGAGCTTCCAGGTAGTTTAGAAGCTTATTTTCAAGAGGTGGGGCGTGGGGGGCGCGATGGTCTGCCGGCGCGCGGAGTTTTGCTATATGACCAGGACGATGTGGAAATTCAAATGGAGTTTTTAAAATGGAGCCATCCTCATATATCTTTTTTATTGGAGCTGTATCGTTTGGTTAAGGAGCGCTCTTTAGAACTCGAGCAAGGGGGCTTTGAATATCTTCGAAATCGAATGAATTATAAAAATCGCAGAGACTATCGTTCTGAGGCAGGCGTTCGTATTTTAGTGCGTCTCGGGTATGTGGCTCAAGTCGAAACTCAGGGGACGTTATTTCCCTATGTTGCTATTGAAGATCCTGACACTGGTATTTTGCAAAATCAAGTTTCTGAAGATCATTTAAAAAATCAGCAAAAAAAATTACTTGAAATGGTGCGCTACGCAAATCAAGGAGTCGAGAATCAGGGCTCTGAATTAGATTTAAAGAAAATCATTTACAAATACTTTGGTGTTTTCTAACGTGGGTGTTTTCAGAGGGGGCTTTTATGAAAGCATCAGGTTGGATTGAAGTGATCGTAGGTGGTATGTACAGCGGAAAGACCGAAGAGTTGATTCGAAGACTTCATCGTGCGCGATATGCCAAGCAAAAGATTCAAGTCTTTAAGCCCGAAGTCGATAATCGGTACCATGAAGAAGATGTAACAAGTCACAATCAAAACTCATTTCCTGCAGTTCCTTTAAAAAGTTCAGAAGACATTTGGGATCATTTATTGGACGAGACACAGGTGGTTGGAATCGACGAGGGGCAGTTTTTTGATATGAACATAATTAAAGTGGTGCAAGATTTAGCAGAGCGTGGCGTGCGAGTGATCATATCTGGTTTAGATACGGATTGGCAGGCTAAGCCCTTTGAGCCAATGCCTTCACTGATGGCCATTGCAGAGAATGTAACAAAACAGCAGGCGATTTGTATGACTTGTGGAGATTTGGCAAGTCGTACTCAGCGAGTGGCTCCCGCAGACGGGCGAGTGGCCGTGGGTTCCCACGGAATGTACGAGGCCCGGTGTCGGCTGCATTTCAAGCCTGAGGTCGATCATCCATCAATAGCGCAGCATATTATTATTTGAGACTTTCTTTTTAATTGTAAATATTACAATTAAAAGTTAGCTTCACTTCGTTCCTAAAATATAAGTCGATGATAAGGTTCGACGTTTCTACCAGGCTCCTTAAAGGCCTGTCTATTTGGGGTGAATATGAAAAGCATGAAGTCGTTATTTGTTTTTGTTCTTTTAGCCATGACCTCTCTTCAAGTTCAGGCAGAATTTCAAAGTCCTTTTGATCTTACAGAAGAAATTTACTTTTCTAGAGGCTCTCTCGATGAAGAGTTAGAGAATTCAGATTATCCAATCCATCCACAGGCCGCTTTAACAACAGGATCTCTTTGTGATCAACCCTCAAGAAAAAGATATCCCGAAGGGATTAATTACTGTGAGCGTGATGTCGATACCTATCTTAAAAAAGAAATTATTAGAAAGTATGACACCACTTTTCGTTACCGAATTCAATCTATGCCACGCTCTCAATTTAAAATTGATCATTTAATCCCGCTTTGTGCTGGTGGATCGAATCACGAAAGCAATTTGTGGCCACAGTATAAAAAAGTTTATGAGATCACAGATCCTTTAGAGCCAGAATTGTGTGCCGCTATGTCGAACGGACGATTGCTTCAAAAGGATGCTGTCGTTCTTATTTTAAGAGCTAAAAATAATCTCGATCAAGCCGATTCAATTTTACGTCACATTCGCTCCCTTTAATTGTTTATTTCAGAGTGGGAGGGGTCATACTGTGCTCATCCCTGATCTTTGCCCCTGGTTCGTAGCGTCGAACTTGAGTATAACATCAGGGATGAGTGCCTAACCTGTAGGAGCAGGTTCGCGGTTGAGGTCTTAGGGTCTGTCGTATTGCGGAAAGATGAATTTGTAGTGATCTCCATAATTGCTATCCCAGGATTTTGTATTGGGAGAAAGGATAGCAATTTCTAAACTGAGTTGATTTAGTCCCTTTGTGCCGGCCGCCCAATAAAGAAGTTCACGCATGTCATCTGAGGAAGGAACTTCGCAACCGCCTAGGTTGCCCCTCAAGCAGCCAGTAGAAATTCGAGTCGCATTTGCTTTGCGATAACCCTCTGAATAAGGAAATAAATTAAAATACTTTACTCTGGAACCATCGTTATAATTGGCTTTAACCATAACGATTAAAGGATTGTTTTCGTAATTGAGGTGGCCGGTGTAGGCAATGTCTAAAGAAATAGTCCCATCCGCACGTAAAGACCGCAGAACCGTTATCGGGCCATTAAACTGTTTATCAGACCAAATATTGTAATCAGAAGGAAAGTTGCTGGCCTTTACAGATGTATTAAATACCAAAAGAGACAACGCCATAAGTGCAAAAAGATTTCTTGTGAGCGATTTCATTATTTACCCCCTGCTAAGTTAAAGTGTAGCAAGGGGTAGCACTGTTTAATTCTTCAATCAAGAGGATTATCTGAAACTAAAGCAATACTTAGATTACTTGGTTGCAACTAAGCTGAGATTGAGTTCGAACTCATTATTGATGACTTTTTCGGCGGCAAGATCTTTGAAAAAGTTTCCAGAATTGTATTTTAAGCCCCATTTTGTACGATCAATAATAACTTTACCAGCTCCAGAGACCTTATTTTTTTCAACCTTTACATCAGTATCAAAAGAAACAGGATGAGTGGCTCCAACCATGGTGAGGTCTCCGTGGATAATTAATTTATCAGATTTTTTTTCAACCTTTGTGATTTTAAAAGTAGATTCAGGATACTTAGCTACATTAAAAAAATCAGGACTGCTTAAGTGAGAGACTAATTTAGTTTGATTATCAGGAGAATCTTTTAAATCAAGATTTGAGATTGTTGACATATCAACAGAAAAAGAACCTGAAGTGATTTCATTTTTTACGACTTCAACTTTACCCTCTTTAAAAGTGATATTTCCATTATGCTCAGAACCTAATTTTTTACGACCTACCCAAGAAATAGTACTGCTTTTAACATCTAAATTATAAGTTTCAACAGAGTTAGCTTTTGAATTAGACTCAGACTTAGCTTTAGCTTTTGCAAAGGCCATGGGGTTAAGGGCGGCGAAGGCTATGAAAAACGAAAGAGCCATTTTGTTTAGTGACATTGTAATTCTCCTTAGACGGATTCAAATCCGACAATAATTGTTAATGTGCTATTAATCATGACTTTTATTGATGAAAAAAATCAAGAACTTTCACGAATCCGTTCGAGAAAATTTTTACGAGAAATAAGTTCTGCTCCAAAAGACTGTGTTACGGGTGTCACCATTTGAAGATCCATCCAAGAATAACCTCGTTGCGAAAGTTCTTCGACTAAAAACCAAAGGGCCAGTTTGGACGCATTCGGCTTTTTATAAAACATACTTTCTGCACTAAAATATTTTGGTAGAAGAACTCCATAAATACCTCCAACCAATTCGGGTTGAAGAGACTTTTCGTATGACCAAATCTCTACAGAGAGAGCTCGGTTTAGTTTTGAAAGCTCTGAATAGGCAGGAATCATTTCATTCAGTATCCAAGTTCCGGGTTGTCCCGGGCGCTTTTGTTGTTGGCATTCCGTCATGACTTCAGAAAAACAAGTGTTCACGGTATAACGCCAATCCGGATGATTTTTTCTAAATTTTTTTAAACTATGAGAAATATGAAGTTTTTCAAAATTTAATATGCCCCTTTCGGGGGGGCTAAACCAAAGCCAAGGATAGTCCTCATGGGGCCACGGAAAAATCCCATGGCTGTAGGCCTCAAGTAAAGTTCCAGAATCCATTTTGCCGCCCACATGAATTAAACCTTCAGGAGTTGAAAATTCATTAGGGTCGGGAAAACGAATAGAAGACTTCATTTACTTCTTAAGCAATTTAATAGGTGAAGAGTCCCCTTCACGGTCAAAAAAGAGACCTTGAATTATATTTTCCCCTAAGGTGCCATCAATAGAGATATAGCAGGGACTGGTTTTTAACTCTGCAGGACTCTCTATAAGAATTTTAGGAGGAGTGTATTCGTTTAAATAAGTCACATTCACTCTTCCATTGCAAAGATTCAGTTCTTCTGTATCCGTACGGATAAAAAATCCTCTCAATTCCGGATTGCTATTGTCTCCGGCTGCCGGAGTTGAAAGTTTGATAATGATTTCATAGGGAAACCCTTTCCGAGGATCTGGAGTCACGTTTCCAATATACTCTCCGGAGATTTTTTGAAAATAATTGCGGAGGTCTTCTTTATATTTATTCGAATCTCCCTCCGATGGAGCCAGTCCAGAACGATCCTGTAAGGATAGTTCGAGGCGACCTACAGGTCCATTCGCGCGGCTGGCAGTTCCAAATATATTTTCGCCTGAAATTTGAGCATCCACCGAAACAATAGAATCCGAAAGAGGCGTCGTTGCAGCATTGATCATTTGCAAAGTTTGGTATTCAGATTTGTAAGTGACATTAAAAACCAATTGAGGCTTCGGGGGAGTGAGTTGATAATAAGAGGCCCTAAGGACAGGACGAGAAACTTCAAATCCAGATTCGTTTTTTCCATCAGGAAGATATAAAATATAAACTC
>DAIRER010000161.1:0-5241 GCA_036795495.1 Pseudobdellovibrionaceae bacterium
TTTTCCCATTCTGAAAGGGTGAAAACATCTGTGGGTTTTTGAATATATTGATTATGATCAGCTCTTCTAGAGTTTAGGGCTTTAATTTGACGAGGAAGTATGGACATCAGTGCCGCTCGTACTTCTAGATTCATACGGTCTGACTTGTATTGCTCTTCATTGAGCTCGGAGTATAAATCAAACTCTTCAAACAACTTTCGAAGCTGTTCCACTTTCGAATATTCGGGATCTGCAAGTGTAGCTTGAATTTCTAAAAGCTGAGAGCCTCTCACGATTTGACTATGGCTGACTTGTCTTGAGAAAATTCCTAGATATTTTGAAATACCATTTTCATCATAGGTGACAATCAGATCCCCAGCTTTAAAAATAGGGATACCTTCTGCATTTCTAGGAATGACAACACGAGAGTCCTCAAAAATTGAAGCAGGTGGGGGCGGTGTGCCTCGAGTAATATAATGGACTTTAATATTTTTATTATGAAGATCGAGACCTTCAGGGGCTTTCCAAATATTTTTGAAAACGGGAATTGGGTTGCGTCCAAGCTCTGTGGCTACGTACCCCATATCAATAACGGATAAGTTTCCTTTGTGGTCAATCATTGAAAGCATTTCGTTATCATGGGTGAAGCCCGCAATATCTAGTTTAGAAATAATATGTTTAGCAACAACGGTCCCATGTTCGCCTAAATCGTTTTCACCTCGAGAAGCAACAAAGGAAAGTTCTTTTTTGGAAACGGAGTATTCAATTTTTAATGTACTAAAAGGAATAACTAAAGCATCTGTTGTGATTTCAGCGAGATTCACAACAGCGCTTTTGGGAAGTTCAAGGCGTTGGGGAGTCAGGTGAAATACATCATACTTTTCCTCTGGACCACCTAGAGCTCGACCCTCTTCATAGGCTTGTATGGCGTGATTTATCCTTAAAAGATTTTGCTTGGCATCAGTATCAGAGGCTAGGGCTGATGGGAATTGTTGAAATAGACTCTTAATTTCGGACGAAGGCGGTTTTTCAGGAGGGGCAGCAAAACAAACCTGAGTTGAATTCAGTGTAAATATGAGTAATGTAATGAGCTTTACGGTAGACTTAAAATATTTCATAATTTTAATTAATCCAATCTTTGTGTGTTTTTTACCATAGATAGAGGATCAAAATGTATGGAAAATATATTTATGTAAATTTTTCTAATAAGACTGTTTAAGGTTTTGACAGTTTAAACAGCCCAGCCCCCCTCGAGTTCCCTAAACTTTTACCGATAAAGGATAAAAAGAAGGAGAACCACATATGCCACAATTTGATTTGACGGGAATTTATGAATTTTTACTGCACACACCAGAAGGTGGATTAAAAAAGGTCTTGGTGGATGGACAAAAGTTTACAGATGTTCATCTGAATCTGTTATTAAAGATTGTTAAAACCACCAGTTATGAAAACTTTTGTTCTCATTTTGAAAAAAAAGATTATCCCAAGGTAAAATTCAATCCCAATGAAATGAAGTTGAAAGAAAAGTTTTGGGATGACTGTTTAAAGGTTTGGACCGAAAGAGGTCTAGTCTCTCCTGCAAAAGCCGCCTAGATTTTGTGAAATAGATCTATTTTCGTATGTAATTAAAAAAGGCAACGAAGCCCAAAAATAAAGCCAAAATGTAACCTATAAAACTTAAAGTGGGGAGGCCCGCAATTTGGGCTGAAGTGTGATCAAGAACACTAATTAACGAAGCACTTAAAATTAAGGTGCCAATGATCAAACCTAAAAAAATCAGATTGAACGAGGATTCAAAAGTCTTACGAAATTCTTTAAGTTCATCAATCTGAAAACGAAAGGCATGATTGGGGCTATTTACTTTTTTTATAAAAAAACTTAATTGACGGGGTAAAGAAGTTAGAAAACTTTTTGATTCACGTAATACTTGAGAAATTTCTGCCGTGATTTTTTGTGAATCAATCTGGTGTTTAACTAAATCGTTGGCAACCTCAATGGCGTAAGAAAGAAAATCAAAATCACTTTGGATTTTGCGACCAATTGATTCAATGTGAACAATGGATCGAAAGTACATCATTAATTCTGTGGGTAAAATCAAACGGTGTTTTGAGGCAATGGCAGAAGAGGTCAGTAACAAACGACCAATGTTGATGTTTTTTAAGTTTAAACCATAATAGGGAGCGATCAGGTCTCGTAAATCCTTCGCAAATAGATCCACATTCACCTGATCGGTAAAGGGAGCCAGATCAACATATTCATAAGCCAGGCGTTCGTAGTCTTCTTGAGCCTGCGCTAAAAGCATATTGGCTATGCCTGTTTGAAATTTACGATTTAAATGCCCAACAACACCGAAATCGATAAGCCCAATGCGATTGTTTGGAAGAATAAAAAAGTTTCCAGGGTGCAGATCTCCATGAAATAATCCATCGGCAAAAACCATTTTCATATACGCTTTAAGACCGTTACGGATCACCTCTTGAGGTTGAATTCCAGGTTGGTTTAGGGCTCCGTCTTTGCTGAGGGGCATGCCTTGAAGTTCTTCGAGAGTCAGAACTCGCTCAGTGGTGAGTTCCATATAAACTTTTGGAATATAAATGGAATCAAAATGAGCAAAGTTTTTTTGAAAACGACGGATATTATTGGCTTCCACAACAAAGTTGGTTTCTAGAGCGAGGGTTTTAAAAAACTCATTCACAATTCCCACAGGATTGTAGGATCGTGTTTCATCAACATACTTTTCTAAAAGCTCTGCAATCATAAAAAGAAGGCTCAGGTCTTCATTGATGGTTTGGATAATGCCGGGGCGTTGAACTTTAACAACAACATGTTCACCGGTAGAAAGACGAGCCTTGTGAACTTGAGCAATACTGGCAGATCCCAACGGAGATTTTTCAATTTCCGAAAAATGCTCATAGAGTTGATTGCCAAATTCTTGTTTAAGAACGGACTCGATGGTTTCAAAGGGAAGTGCCTGAACATTGTCATGGAGTTTTGAAAACTCATCGACATAATCTAAAGGGACCAAGTCGGGGCGAGTGGCTAAAAGTTGACCCAGTTTAACAAAGGTCGGTCCGAGTTCTTCAAAACTCATGCGCACACGTTCGGCCACACTTAGATTTTCGAGATCATCAAAAGATTGAAATCGCTCCAGCAAAAAGCGCCCCAGTTTGATTTGTTCTGCAATTTTATGAAAACCATGTTTTGCAAAAACACCCACAACATGCCGCAGACGGCCTGCATTTTGAATGGTTTTTGTAAGACGAGCCCCCGCTTTAATTATCTCCATCGTTTGGGGCCTTTGGGTTTTTGTTTTTCACTTTTTTTAGAACTGGGTTCTTCTTTTTTAATAATAGCGGAAGACTCTTCGCTTTTTGGTAAAAATTTAGAAAGGATATCTCTTAAGCCACGGGCTCCACTGGTGCGAACGCTTTTTGTAGGGCGTGCTGAGAAAGACTTTCTAGGATCCAACTTTTGTTCAACAGGGGCTTCTTTCTGCGGATTCTTTTTAAATTGAGGGTTTTGCTTGGGCTGATTGTGTTTTGGTCCTTTTGAGTCTTTTGATTTGGAGAAATCTTGAGACTTTCGTTTTTTATGGTCTTTATACGTCTTATAATCCTTACGTTCTTTATCCTCTTTGTGAGGCTTTTGTTCACGCGGGGGTTTGTTTCGTGAGTCTTGTTTTTGATGGCGGCGAGATTTTTGTTGTGTCGTGGATTCTTCAGGTAAATTTTTATTTTCTGTGGCTGTAAGTAAACTAAAATTAATTTGCCCTAGCTCCGTATCCGCACTTATCACTTGAATCCGCACCAGCTGTCCAATGGTAAAAACTTTTCCACTGCGCGAACCGCGAAGAACAAGATTTTCTTCATCAAAGGTAAATCGATCGCGTCCTAAATCATCAAGTCGAACAAGCCCATCTAAATCAAAATCTCTGAGTAGAACAAAAACTCCAAACTTGGTTACAGAGCTGATCATTCCATCAAATTCTTGATTGAGATATTTCAACATAAAACGGGCTTTTTTAATGGATTGAAATTGTCGTTCTGCTTTTGCCGATCTTTGTTCTGCGGCAGAAAGAACTGTGCAAGACGTTGTAAGATCCTCTTGCTCAATCCATCTATAACTCGAGTTGGGCATGATTTGGTTTTTTAACAAACGATGAACTATCAAGTCAGGATATCTTCGAATGGGTGATGTAAAGTGTGTGTAGTTCGAAAACCCAAGTCCAAAGTGACCAACGTTTTGAGTGCTGTATTTGGCTTGATTCATAGATCGTAAGGTTAAAATATGCAGAATTTGAGCTTCGGGTCGGCCTACAAACTCCTCAAGGGCTTTGGTGAGTCTTTTCTGAAGTTTTCCCTCTGAGAGTTTTGTTTTTCCGCCAAAATTCCAAAGATATTTTTCAAGAATTCGTAGCGACTGTTCGCTCGGTTGTTCATGAATACGATAAACACTGGTGATTTTCTGGTCGGATAAAAATGTAGCCACGGCGACATTCGCGGCAAGCATCAGCTCTTCAATCAATCGGTGAGCAAAAAGGCGTTCGGATTTGATAATGTCTACAGGCACTCCGGCCTCGTCGATTTCTAATTCTGTTTCTGGAATTTCTAAATCGAGGGAGCCTTCTTTCATGCGTTTTGCCATTAAAATTTTAGCCAAATCGGCACAGCGGAGGACGTTCTCGCGAACATGTTCAAACTTTTCAATTTCAACTCCATCCACCATTTCTTGAGCTTCGCCGTAGGTCATACGGGCTTGGCTTTTCATCACCGCTTCGTAAAACTTTCGACTTGTAACTTCTCCGGTAAAATCAAATTGAATTTCGGCCACCATACACAGTCGATTCACATTTGGATTTAAAGAGCACAATCCATTGCTCAAAGCCTCGGGGAGCATGGGCACAACATAATTAGGAAAATAAACCGAAGTCCCGCGTTTGTAAGCGTCTTCATTGATAGAGGTTTTTGGTTTCACATAATGGCTGACATCCGCGATGGCCACATGAAGTAAAAAGCCCTTACTGTTCAGTTCCGTAAGAACAGCATCATCAAAATCCTTTGCCGTAGCACCGTCAATGGTGATGAGTTTTTTATTTCTAAGGTCTTTGCGGTTTTTAAAATCTTTTTCTTCGGGTTCTGATGTGAATAGTTTTGCTTCGGCAAGAGTGGCTCCAGCAAAGGCTTCGGGGATGTGGTGTGAAATCAAAACTTTTTTAATGTCATGTAAAGGAAGGCTCGCATCCCCGAGAACGGTCACAATTTT
>DAIRER010000162.1:0-5219 GCA_036795495.1 Pseudobdellovibrionaceae bacterium
TTTAGGAGAAATGCAACATTACCCGTTTAAAGAAATCGATGAAGTCATGCCTTCATATTTACCCATCTTTACAAATGGAAATTCAAGTTTAAATAGAAAATTTCAAAAATCATCGCTCGT
The DNA here is from genome assembly GCA_036795495.1 of Pseudobdellovibrionaceae bacterium. Classification (GTDB taxonomy): domain Bacteria; phylum Bdellovibrionota; class Bdellovibrionia; order Bdellovibrionales; family Bdellovibrionaceae; genus DAIRER01. Next base: position 121 of record DAIRER010000162.1, read on the forward strand.
TTTACATAGAAAAGATGAGTCCATACAAGGTGCCTCTCCATTTGAGGAGGGTTATGAATCCTATTCTGCCTGCATCATTGGACTTCCAGGAAGTGGAAAGTCAGTTCTTGGCAACATGATGACGAGAGCCCTATATTATGATGAGAATATAAACATTGTAAAACTCGACGTCGGAGGTAGCCACACCAGAGAAACCTCCATGCTCGGTGGGATTGAGTATGAATTTACGATTGATAAGCCCGGAGGATTTAACCCCTTTTCGATTATAAAAAAGGCTGAAAAATCCAAGGATTTAATACAAATTCTTTCTACGTTCTTAGAAACTCTATTAAAAGAAGATCATGAAATCTTTATTTCTAAAGACCTAAAAGCAGACATTGAAAGATCCCTTCAATTTTATATTGATCAAGGCCCCGTTGAACCATCGATTGATGATTTTATTTTAAAAGCCAAAGACTCTATCCCGCGAATTAAACTATTAGAAAGATGGTCATCACGTGGGATTTATGGAAATGCCTTTAAAGAAAACCCAAATCAGCCTTTAAAAGCGAATCGGTTAAAATACTTTAATTTCTCTAAAATCTCTCAAGCCCTGGATGGGGACTTCTCCCAAGGGGGGCTCGCCTCAGTCATGGTGGCTTTTAACTTTGATATGCTTTTTAATCGCCAGGGGCGAAGGTTTGTCTTTATGGCCGACGAGGTTCCAGTATTTATTCAAAAAAGTTTTTCGTTTTTTGATTTATCTATTTCAAACATAAGAAAGTATGGAGATGGATTTATCACAATTGCTCAAAAATCAGAGCATTTCATAGTGAGAGATAAAAGTTTACTGGAGGCAAGCCCCAGTAAGTTTATATTTACAGTGGATACAAAAGAGGAAGTTTTCTCTGATCGATTGGGAATAAGTGAAAATGATGTTTTAAAAATTAAAAACTTAAAACGCATTCAAGGAAAATATTCCGAAGTATTTCATGTAGATAACTTAGGAAAACGAACCTATCGGGTTGTTTTATCCCCTCATGAGTACTGGTCTTATACCTCAAAAAAAGAAGATAAAGATAAAATTCAAAAACTCTTGGACGCAGTCCCAGGATTAACCATTGAGGAGGCTATGAAATGTTTAAGTCGTTAGCATTAATTTCTTTATTTTTTCTAACTAATAAATCCCACGCATTTATGGATTACTTAGCAAAAAAGTCTGATGACGTTTTAAAAACGGCTCTATACGCTGATGCTATTGCGGATCTTATTGTAGAAGTAACTCCTGATACGGAATTAGAAAAAAGAGCAAAAAGCACAAGAGATTTCGCCTTTAAAGTAAATCAAGACATGAAAAATATGTACTACATTGGAGAAGACACGAAGAGTGTACTTAATGGGCCTGATTTAAGTAATGAAAGCTTAGAGACAAATATAAGAGCCTCGACTAATTATATTAGAAAAGTGAAAAGACTGACCTTAAAGCTTGCGGCCCTTGGAACGGATGGGTTTACGGCCCTGAATGCACTTCAAACCAATGAGACCTTAGAGCAGATAAGAAAAAACCAAGCCATGGAGATTGCCATAGCTCAGAATCAAGCCCAAAAACAAATCGTAAAAGAGGCCCTAGAAGATGCAAAAATGAAAAACTTTATTGCAAAACAAAGAGCAATAAGACGAGTAAATAACCCACAGGTGATGTAAAAAAGATGTTTTCCCCACAGGAACTCCACACAGTTAGCATGAAGATCTTTGAAGGTGTGGCGGTACCGACGAGCTGGTTTGTTTTACCATTATTTTTAATTAGAACATTTTATGCACAAATTTCAGGAGATAGCGGAGAGATTAGAGCGGCTCTGAAAGGGGTATTGTTATATTTTTTATTAATAGCATCGTTTGGTGTAATCTTGGATCTAATTCTTCAAATTCCTCAATCATTTCTTCCTGATTTTTCATCGAACGTGGTTACAAATAAAATTGATACCTTAACTCAAAATGAAACCAGTAAATTTGAAGCCATTTTTAAATCCTCGCCTCAGATTTTAATTTACATTATGGAAGGTCTTTTAGCTATTCTGTATTGGGCCATGATGACCTTACATATTTTAGTAATGATTCTATTAAGCTCCATGGCTCCAATTATTTTTTTACTATCTTGTGTATTAAATATTGGTGTACCGGTTCGTATATTCTTTGGGTTAATCATAATGTCTTCGACCTGGCCTGTGATGTGGTATGGGTTTGACCAAGGGTTCACTTTTATAGAAAAAGTTATTCCAGATCAGTTTGGAAAGATCGTTTTAGAGCTTTTAATCACAATCATAAAGGGCATTGGTCCTTTAAGCCTAGCGTATATGAGTTTAAGTTCTGGTCCTGGTAAAGCGATTACATCGGCCGCAGCAAAGGGTTTAGGATTTGCTTCGGGTGCGTCTTCAAGTTTAGGTGAAAAATCTATGGGTGTGGCAAAAAGTATCCCAATTAAGTCCGCATTAAATGGATTTAAATCAAGAACAAATGGCTTAATGAGTTCATTAAAGCGAATAGGAAATAATGGATTAAATAATAATTCTGAAAACTCTGAGATAAATAATAAACTGAATCCACAAGAAGCGAATCAGACAGAAAACGCCGAAAGCTCAAAGGAAAATAGTATTCAGAGAACTCAACCTCAAGAAATAGATTCTATTGCAGAAAAGCAAGAAAACCTAGGACCGAAGATTTTAAATAGCCCCTCAATTAGTTCAGAATGTCCTTCTGGTATTGAATCTAGCATACAATCTGTTAATCAATCTGGTGTTCCATCTGATGTCAGTTCCACCAATGTCAGTCAATCTGATGCAAAACTACCCGACGAACAAGTAGATTTACCAATGGATTCCGCTAAACAATCACAGAATGTAAAAGATCAATCCAGCGGAAATATAGCAAATGATATTAATTTTAGCGAGAGAAGTAATCATAAGGGTAGTTCACGAAAGTCCATCAGTCAGACCCTTTCGGAGTCTGGTGGACTTAACATAGATGAATTAAGTCATTTAAATCTTAGTGAGTACCCTGGCTTTAGTTGTGAAGAACTTAAGATATTAAACCGAAAATTTAATTCGAATAAATCATAGCAGGAGAAAATTTATATATGGCTTATTTTTATTTATTTTTAAAAAGAAACCTCATGGTAGCACTCGCGTTTTTGTGCTTTTTGTTGTCTTTATTAAGCGTAATTATCATGAATAGGGCTATCGGAATTGCTCAAAATCCAATTCTTATTGCCATTGATTCAAATGGTACAAGGGTTGTCTCAAAAAGCATAGACCCAATTTTTGACACCGAGGCCGTTCAATTTTCAAAGATGTTTATTTCAAAGCTCTATAACTTCACACCTGAGAGTTTTAACGAGAACGTGGGTTATGCTTCAACGTTTTTTAGTATTTCATTATGGAAAGAAGAAGAGCAAAAATTCCTAGAACTTATGAAAAACGTTGAAAAAGAAAAGATTTCTATGAGTACGAAATTAGAAAAAATAATGAAAAACTCAGACTCTGAGTACAGCTTAGAACTTAATATTTTAGAGACAACAAGACTAAACTCACAGCTAAGAAAAGTATCTTTAAAATTATTTATTCAAAGAACTCCAAGAACAAAAATAAATCCCTATGGGATAGAGGTAAACCGTTATGAAGAAAATCTTATCAATTAATATTTTTAAACCAGGTTCAATAATTCTATTTAGTTTTTTTTTTATTTCTGTAACTGAGGCAAAGCCAAAGCGCATTCAAAGTGTCCTTTTTGATAAAGGAACCCCTTATAAGATCTTTATGCATCCAGGGCTTGGAACTGTTGTGAGTTTTCCTTGTTTTATTTCTGATAGTTTTATCGGAGATGAGACCCAAATTGAAGTTAAACCAAACCCGAGTACAAGAAAAAATTTACTTTTAAATATAAAACACAGTGCTTCTCGTGCCACAAATCTGATTGTTCGATGTGAGGGTCAAAGGTCTCATTTTGTTCTAGATCTTGTGCCATCTAGGAGTCTTCATCAGGATGTTTTAGAAATCAGGGCAAGCTTTGGACAAGCCGAACTCATGGATCAGGAAATAAAACACGAGGCACCCTTAATCGAAAAAGAAAAAGCCCTAAAAAAGATCGTCATCATGGCTCCAGTATTACTAGAGACAAGCCAAAAGGAGATAAAATGATATCAATTATTTTCAAATTTATAAGCCTAGCACTTGCGGCAAATACAAGTGCAGTTGAGATCTATTCAGTTGCAAACGAGGAGAATAAAAGACCAATAAGCCAGGATTTAAAATCTAATATAAAGAAAAAATCAGCTCACAAAGAATTTAGAAAGCCACAAAGTTCAGACGGACAAAGTTCTGAATTTTCAAATCTACCAGCCTATTTTGAGTATCATAATATTTCTGAGATAAAATCAAAAATAATTCTATCCTCTGAGACAAAACAAGAAAAACTGATGTCGATTAGGACTGGAGATACAGTTAATATAGAAATTAATCATTCCATTATAGCCTTCCCTGATGAGAAGGCTCCTGTTGTAGCCACGATTAAATCAGGATCTCTGATCGGGGCAAAGGTGTTTGGATATTCAACACTAGAGAAACATTCAAAGCGAATATTTATTGAGTTTGAAAGAGTGAGCTTTAGCGGCTCAACCTATGAGTTAAAGGGTTCAGCCATTACAGAAAATGGAACTCAAGGCTTTATTGGAGAGTATCACAGCCGAGAGGGTGAATACTTCGCAGGCGACTTCATTTCAAGCTTTGTAGCGGCTTATTTCGATGCCCAAGTGCCAAGGTCTACAAATGTTTTTGGCCAAGTTCAGGAAGATAGAAGTGTAGATTCTGCAATAAAAAAAGGGGTAGCCGCTGGTGCTCTTAGTTCAGCAGATCGGTTCAGGGAAAAGTTAAAAAAAACGCCAGAGTTTTCAGAACTCCAAGGGCCAATTCGTGCACAGTTTCTAGTGTATGAAGGAGGTCAGAGGCTTTAGAAATCAAAAAACCAATAGATTTAGACCATAAAGTTAAACCCAAACACAAATTTTTTAAAAGGAGAACAGAGATGCAAAGAATCCAACTTACAGACAAGGCAACAAAGGTAACAGA
>DAIRER010000588.1:0-1061 GCA_036795495.1 Pseudobdellovibrionaceae bacterium
AGGAGTTGAAGTTGTTGCCAGTGATATGAGTCTAAGTATCCAAATTTTGGGACAGGGATTAGAATGGGGTGGTAAAGATTTGGCCAGTGTTTTTGCTCAAAAAAGAAATCTTCTATACCCTCCATTCTATAGAATGTTGCTGGATATTATGAGGTTCAATAAAAATGCTCAGAGTTTATTGTCTCTCTGCGAAAATTCTACACAAATCACTTTAAGGGACTTGTTAGAAGAACAGAAATTCTCAGCAGAGATGAGAGATTGGTATATCGTTCCGATGGCGGCAGCTATCTGGTCAACTCCCGCAGAGAAAATTCTCGATTTTCCGGCGGCAACCTTTTTGCGCTTTTGTATTAATCACCATCTATTGCAAGTGGAGGGCCGCCCCCAATGGAAGACCGTCAAAGGGGGGGCTCGAGTTTATGTTGAAAAGATGCTCGCCGAGATATCAGAAAAGTCCTTAGATTGTGCTGTTCTAAGTGCCACACGTCAGCCTACAGGAGTTTTACTGACGACAGAAAAAGGGGACTTTAAATTTGATAAAGTTCTATTTGCAACACACGCCGATCAAACTTTAAAAATTCTAAAGGATGCCTCTGAAATGGAAAATAAAATTCTTTCTCAGTTTCACTTTCAAAAGAATCAAGCCATTGTTCATCTAGATTCTTCTTTTTTACCCCAACGAAAAAAAATATGGTCTGCGTGGAATTATGTTTCAAGTCCCGATCAAAAAAATGTGAGTGTCAGCTACTTAATTAATCAACTGCAGCCCTTGCCCACAACCCTGCCAGTCCTTGTCACTTTGAACCCACACAAGCCTGTAGCTCAAGATCTGTTGTTAAAAACCATTTCCTATCATCATCCCGTATTTACTCCTGATTCAATTGCCGCACAATCTCAGATGGATCAAATCCAAGGAAGAAATAATACTTTTTTTGCGGGAGCATGGATGGGCTATGGTTTTCATGAAGATGGCCTTAAGGCGGCCCTTCGTGTGGCTCAGGTCTTAAAGTTAAACATTCCTTGGTCGGTGGTATATGAATAATTGGTTGTATGCGGGAACT
>DAIRER010000163.1:0-5204 GCA_036795495.1 Pseudobdellovibrionaceae bacterium
ATAGATATACTTATTCAAACAAAGCATTTATTTTATATTGTAGAAATTAAATACTCATCAAGGCTTTCTGCTCAGACGGTTTTGGATGTAGAAAAAAAGGAATTAGCGATAAAAACTCCGCCCAAGTATGGCGTTAAAAAAGTATTAATTTGTAAGTCGAGTGAGGACTTATCTGACGAATTTTTCGAATTCTTTGATAAGGTCATTTCTTTTAAAGAATTTTTAGGCTAAATAAAATCGGATCATTTTTTTGCCTAAATCGGATCATTTTGATAGGATTTGGACCGTATTTTTGATACGATTCTTTGGGGTGTAGGGATTTAAATGTCGAAAGGTATAGGTTAGTCAAATGTCTTTATCTCAAATGAGACAAAGTGAAATTATAGTTCTATTGCAAAAAAGCCAATCAGGCATGACTTCAAGTGAAATTTTTACGAGGCTTTCAAAAAAAATAAAAACATCAGAAATCACGCTTAAGAGAGACTTAGCAAACTTGGTGTTAAAGGGATTGGTTCTTCGCCAAGGAAAAGCCAGAGCAACCCAGTATTTACTGAGTCCCTTATATGAAGTAGTTATGGATATTGATCCAAGTACTTATTTTCTAGTTGATGTAGATCAGCGCCCCTCTTTTTTGAAGTTTCAATTTAATATTTTTGAGAAAATAAAATCTTTACAAGTGTTTAGTTCTGCCGAGCTGGAAAAACTAAAGGACTTGGCTGTTGAACATCAAGTACAAAAGTCTCAATTGAGTTCATCTATGATTAAGCGAGAGTATGAACGATTAACTATTGAGTTAAGTTGGAAGTCTTCTGCAATTGAGGGAAATACTTATTCTTTACTTGAAACAGAAACTCTTTTGAAAGAAGGGTTGGGAGCAAAGGGCAAGAGGCCAGAAGAAACACAGATGCTTTTAAATCATAAGGCGACTATTGAATATTTTCGCCAGCAAGCCAGTGATTATAAGAAGCTTTCAGTTCAAAAAATAGAAGAAATTCATAAACTGTTGGTTAAAGATTTGGATGTGCCTGTTTCCATTCGGAAAAGAATGGTAGCAATTACAGGAACCAAATACCGCCCCTTAGATAATGAATTTCAAACTCGAGAAGCTCTTGGGTCGGCCTGTCTATTTATAAACTCTAGAAAATCTGTATTTGAAAAGGCTTTTTGGGCTATATTATTAATAAGTTATATTCAGCCCTTTGAAGATGGCAATAAAAGAACAAGTCGAATGGTCTCTACAGCTCTATTATTAAGTGAAAATCTCGTTCCATTATCCTATCGAAGTGTAAACATTAATGACTACAAACAAGCCATTTTACTTTTTTATGAAAGAAATAATATTAGTGTATTTAAACGTATTTTTATAGAACAGGTCGAATTTGCTACCCATAATTATTTTCGCGCAACACCCCCCGTGGGGACTTAGCGGGGAATTAAATGTGAAGCCGACTATAGACTTCGTGAAAATAGGACACCGTCATGTCATAAAATCATGAAAAAACAACATATATATGACAGAATTATGTCTTTAAAAGACGGGTTAGAAAATTTTTAATCGTAAATCGAGTGAAAAGAACAGCCGCGAGTAATAAAAACGCCAAAGAAAACAGACTCCATAATGTAAACTCAAAACTCATAATAGATCTGGCTAAAGAAACGGAATGAGCTAATGGAAAAATATGTACAAAAGCATTAAAGGCCGAGGGCAAGTTATCGAGAGGAAAATAAGTACCACTGAAGAGTGATAGAGGAATGATAAGACCTGAAGAAATATAAACAAACCAATCATAATTTTTTGCAAAGGCCGTAGAGGCCATTCCGACACAGGAAAAAATCCAACTTGTGATCAGAAGCAGTGGGAGCAATGCTAAAAACTGTTGAAAGTTAATCAAGGACCAAAAACTAGCAACAAAGGCAATACCCAGTATTGCAAAAAACCCTTTTGTCGTAGCCCAAACAAGCTCCCCGATAATAAGCTCCGAGGCATTCATTGGAGAAAGCAGCAAAGCTGAGTAGAGTTTTTGGTATTTTAGTTTTGAATAGTTAGAATAGGTTGCTTCAAAATAAGGTATAATCATTGCGGTATTACACAGCATTGCTGGAAAAAGAAAATCAATGTAAGGAACATCATTGATTTGATTTACAAAAGAACCAAGTCCAAAGCCAATAGCAAACAATGTGATCAATGGTTCGATCATGGTCCAAAAAAATGAAATTTCCCAATTTTTTTTATAAAATAAAAAATTGCGTTTCCAGATATGTTTTACGTTTGAAAAAGCTATGTTTAAATTCGAGTCAGGAAAAAAATGAGATTTCATCAGAATATCTTAACGTGAGAATAAGATAATTGGATTAAAATGATACGAAGCTAGATTTAGGTCCAGTTAAAGTAACTCAATTGAGTGAGTATTTTGTTAAAATTAAAAAAAGTTGTTCCACTTTGAGACCCGGTCTTGCAAATATTAGATTCAAGTACAATAATTATATGAATTGTAAATGACGTATAAATTAAAAAACAATTAACCAAACCAAGGGGGTCTAGAATGTTTAAGGGAACAAAATCACAATCAGGTTTTTCACTGATTGAATTAATGGTGGTCGTCGCGATCATCGGAATATTAGCATCAGTAGGTATTCCAGCTATGAATAAGTATCAAGCTAAGGCGCGACAAAGCGAGGCAAAAACTTCTTTAGCAGGTCTCTATCAGGGCTTAACTGCATTTTCAACAGAGTGGGGTGTGTATACATCAGATCTTTTTAATATTGGCTTTAGAACTGATGGAAGTAATTTAAGATATAAGGTTGGCTTCAGTGCTGCTTGTGCTGCGCCACCGGCCCCTGGTTGGCCAGCAAATATGCCAGCTCAGGTTGCTGCAAACTTGAACAATACTATAGTCGCTGTAAATACAGGAGGAGCAACTTTTTATCAAGGTGTCGCAGCTCTTGCTATACCAGCAACAATATGCACAAATGCAGCTCCTATTGCTTTTAGGGTTGGCGCTATTGGTCGTGCTGCAAACAGTGCAAACTCGGATATTTGGGATATTGATAATACAAAAAATCTTCGTAACACTACAATTGCTTTGGAATAGATTAATAATTAAATTTTTCTAAAAGTCTAAAAAATGTGATTTGAAATACCCGACGTAAATACGACCGGGTATTTTTTTTGAAACGTGTTTTGTTATTTTAAAAGATCTAGGGATTTGCTGACGTTCAACCGTCCGCGAGTTTGCACTTGAAACTCGTGGCCTGGGTAAATGTCGACCCCTGAAAGTAGAGCGGATTTAATTTCTACGGCGGTGGCTTGGGGGTGGGCGCTCCATAAAAGTGCAGCAGCTCCGCTGACGATGGGGGCGGCCATGCTGGTCCCCGACATATAGGCAAAGCCTCCAGGAATGGAACTAAAAATAGCCTCGCCTGGTGAGGCTATTTGAACCAATTGAAAACCACTATTTGAAAAGGCCATCATAAGATCCTTCATGCCTGATGCGGCTACTGTAATCTGGTGGCTTAAATTAAAAGCGGCAGGAAATACCGGATAATAATCAATATCCTGGGATTCGTTACCAGCAGCGACAACTATAATTGCACCAGCATCATTAGCCGCCTTTAATGCGGATTTAAGAGTATCCACGCAGGGCGCTCCCCCCCAGCTGGCGTTAATAATCTGGGCTTTTCTTTGCGTGGCGTACTGAACAGCCAGTATGGCGTTACCAATAGAGCCCGCCCCGGTATCATCGATAAACTGTACTGGGATAATTTTAGCCTCAGGAGCCATTCCGTAATTGAACCGAGAGTCATGAGTGCCTGCGATGATCCCAGAAACATGACTTCCATGCTCGCTATGTGCTTGTTGGGGGTTATCAGGGAGATCAATAAACTGCGCCCCACGAACATCGTCAATGACGCCATTTTTATCATCATCTATGCCGTTGTCGGGAATTTCAAGGGTGTTGATTTCAATATTATTTGTTAAATATGGATGACTCGTATCTACATAGGAATCAATGACGGCAATACGAATTCCTTGCCCGCGAATCCCCTGATTCCAAACCTTTTGAGCTCCTACTGTGGCCTGCCCCCAGTCTTGGGGCGGCGGTGTCGTTGATTTTTCAATTAAGTTTTTGGGGTGAAATTGAAAATGCCGATCAAATTCTACATTTTTTATATCCTCAAGGCGCGGCTCTAAAAAATCTTTAATAAAATGATCCTTATCCACAGACTTTTCAACAGTGTATCGGCCGTCCTCCCAATTCACAATAAATTGATTGGCGAGAGCCGATCCGGCGCACTGGGATTTCGATTGCGGCGTGCTCTCTTTAAAGACTGTTTGAACCGTTTTTTCTTTTGAGCATGAAATAATAAATAATGCAGGGATTAATACTGATCCAAGCCTAAATCCTTTGGATTTAAGGGGAAATAGAACGTCCATGTCGACTCCTCTCAAACAGAGAAAGATGGCATTCATTGCCGCCTTTCTTTTGACAACACTGCAGATCTGATCGGTTACTGTTTGCGTGAAATTAACTGCACCTTAGTTGGGATTTGGTTGGGTTGGCTTAAAAGCTTCATTAGCGGAATCGTTTTAATTGGGATGATTCCGCTAATAGAAGTTGATTTCATTAGCGGAAAATGAAATTTGTTGGTCGGCAAGTAGAGCTTTAAGATTATTACAAGGCCTTTAAAAGATCGGTTAAAAATAAGTTAAAACCTTTTTGAACGCGTGAAGCTGTTTCGGTGACTTCATCATGGGAAAGCCTTTTGTTGCTCAAGCCCGCGGCAAGATTTGTGATGCAACTAATGGCTCCAACTCGGAGGCCCATATGGTTGGCGGCGATGGTTTCGGGAACGGTACTCATGCCCACCGCTTGAGCGCCTATCATTTTCATAAATCGAATTTCAGCGGGAGTTTCATAGGTTGGCCCCGTCACGCCACAGTAAATTCCGCGGTGAAATCGAATGTTATGCTTTTCGAAAATCTCAGCCATGATCGTATTCAATTTTTTATCATAGGCCTCTGTCATATCAGGAAAACGTGGTCCAAATTCTTTAATATTGGGTCCAATCAAAGGATTAGAGCCCATCATATTGATGTGATCCTCAATGATCATAAAATCCCCGGCACTCATGGTGTCTCCCATGCCACCGGCAGAATTTGTAAGCAGTAATGATTCAACACCTAAAAGAGAAAGAGCACGAAT
>DAIRER010000164.1:0-5195 GCA_036795495.1 Pseudobdellovibrionaceae bacterium
GAAATCGAAAGTCTTCTGGCTCCTTTAAAAAAAGAAGGTCGAAAGATTGTTTTCACAAATGGATGTTTTGATTTACTTCACGTGGGACATACACGCTATTTAAAACAAGCAAAGTCCCTGGGGGATTTTTTGGTTGTTGGAGTGAACAGCGATGAAAGTGTAAAAAAACTTAAAGGCCCCACTCGCCCCCTACAAAACGAAACAGATCGAGCTGAAATTTTATCTTCTCTACAGGCTGTAGACTTTGTCCTTATTTTTAATGAAGAGACTCCTTTAACTCTCATCCAAAAGGTCAAACCAGATATTCTAACTAAAGGTGGCGACTGGAAAGTAAATCAAATCGTTGGTGCTGATTTTGTCATGAGCTACGGCGGACAGGTTCAATCTTTACAATTTGTAGAAGATCGTTCGACCACAAAAATCATTGAAAAAATATAATCTCTAAATCCCCTCTCGACCTTAGTCTAACTATATGTTTTTACAGTATATTTTAATTGTCTCTCGACATCCCCCTACCTTATTCTAGTCCACAGAAAGCCAACGACACATTCAAGCTGGCCTTGAACTTGCTCCTTGGAGTTCTGAACTCAAAATAGGAAATCAAAAGAAACCAATAACAACACGAAAAAGGAGAACTCCATGAACAAGACATTTAGAGCTATTGCTACAATTGCGGCCCTTACATTAAGCGCTTCTGCTTTTGCAGGAACAAGTGCAAACCTCTTATTGCGCGGAACTGTTGGCGTCATCAACGACATCAGTATTGCAACAATCGGAAGTAACAACTTAAACCTTGATATCGTTAACGGTGAAACAAGTAAACACGTTGCTGATGCTCAAGAGATTTCAAATAGCGCTTCTGGATATAAAATTATGATGTCTAGTGTGAATGGTGGATTGTTAATCAATACGACTAATGCTTCGCAATTTACAGGATATACAATTTCCTATGACGGTGCTGCTGCGGCGGCTGTAACCACGGTACCCACTCAGGTAAAAAATGTGGCTTCTTTAGCTTCACTTTCTATCGTACAAAGTGAGGTTCGAGTTAACGTAGATGCTTTACCAACTGCTTTAGCTGGAAACTATGAAGACACTGTGACTTTTTCTATCGTAGCAAATTAATTTTTTAATTCTTACATTAGAAAAAACTTCTAAAATGAAGTTCAAAAAACCACCTTCTAAAAAGGTGGTTTTTTATTTGACCCCACCCTAAAGAGTTTTATTATGAAAATCGGTGGATTTAAACCGACGGAGGGGTTCTTTATGAATTTTTTTCTTTTACTTTTATTGTCTCTTTTAATAAACACCGTTTTTCAAATACCAAAAGCCTTAGCTTTTAGGTTTACTCCAATGGTGGCCGAAGTTAGCCCTCAGGGAGAAGGTACCTCACAAGTCTTTGTTGTTGAAAACAACTCTAAAGAAAAAGTAGCGCTTCAATTTAAAGCCACAACGCGCTCCTATGAAGTGGACGGCAAAGAAACACGTTCTATCACCACCGACTTTGTGATTTATCCCGAGCAAATTGCCCTTGAGCCTAATGATAAACGCAATGTACGAGTGACCTATGTCGGAGCTCCAAATATACAAATTGAAAAACCCTACCGTCTCATCGCCACACAACTTCCTGTCGAGTTTAAAAAAAGTCAAAAGATCTCTAAATTGAATTTTCTTCTGGAGTATGTCGCGGCTCTTTATGTCAATCCTACAAACACCTCACCTCAAATTAAAGTTTTATCTACAAAAACCTCGGGCGATCATACAGTTCTTCTTGAAGTTGAAAATCAGGGAACTCAACATCAACTCCTCACTGATGCCAAACTGAGTCTTATTTTAAAAACTCAAACTCTGGATTTAAATAAAAAATCCTTTGAAGAGTTTCGGAATGAAAATTTACTTCCCAAAGAGAAACGAATTCTTAAAGTCGAAACCACTCAAGCTCTGCAAGCTGGACAAGAAATCATTTCGCAACTCACCTTTCCAGACCCCCGAGAATAATGGTTTCTTTTTCATTCATTTTTTTATTCATTTGCAACTTTCTGAATTTTTCCCAAGCTCAGGAGCCAATGACTGGATCGCGTCTTTTCGCTCCTATCCTCATCAATTCTCAAAATAGGGGTGAACTTTGGATTTATCCTTCTGACAATGAAGACCAATTTTATATTGAATCTGAAAAAATGATCCTCATTTTATCCTCTTTTTTATCTCATGAAAAATTAGATCACTTGCGAAAAAAAAGTCAAAATTCATACCTTTCGATGTACAGCCTTCAACAAATTGGATTAAAAGTTTCTTTTGATGATCATCAACTGATTCTCAGTATTACCATTCCCCTCTCCATGGTAAAGTCCAATTCTATTTCTATCAATGAACAAACCACTCTGGGGCCACATTTTAAAACATTGGATCCTTACTCTGGATACCTGAACCTCTACTACACACACACAGACTTAAATGATTTGGCACGCCTAGAGCTTTTTCAAAACTTAAATCACTTTGTTTTTGAATCCAATGCGTCTTATAGCTCAAGTTTACCCTCTTTTTATCGAAAAGAGACTCGGCTTATTTCAGATTCAGAATCTCTACAGATGAGATTCACTGTTGGAGACCTCCCCTACAGAACTCAAAGCTTTCAAAACTACTTTCCCATTACTGGAACTTCAGTCAAACGACAGTTTTCTTTAGATCCCAAGGGAACAGCCCGCACAATAAACTCGACTCAAATCGAAGTGAATGAACCCAGTACCGTAGAAGTTTTTTTAAATGAAAGTCTCATCTATAGAAAATATTTACCTATAGGAATTTTTGATCTCAGAGAACTCCCCATGTATATCGGATCAAATTTGATCCGAATCAAACTCACAAACTCCGTGGGGCAAGTCCAGTGGATAGAAAAAAATATTTTTTTTGATTCTCAAATCTTGGCGAAAGGGGTTCATGAATTTTCTTACAGTCTTGGATATCTCACTCTACAAAATGAAACAGAATATTCTTACGACCCCACAAAGTCTGCAATTTCTCTTTTTCACAATTATGGCTATTCAAACTCCTTGAATTTTGGGTTTAATTATCAATCTCTCGAAGATCAAAGTCTCATGGGTATTGATATGGATACTCTTTTTGAATATGGAACAGCGACTGTAAATTTTGGCTATTCTTATTTAAAGGATTCTGAGAACTCGGGTCGAGCATTTCGTTTTATTTTGAAAACTTTTGAACTTATAGAGTCCCCCAATTTAAGATTGGGATTTGAAGCCCAACGCAATGATTTAGAATTTACAAAGCCACAAGAAGAATCTTCTCTATTTTTAGGTTATGAAGAGCTTCAGTTCCTCTTAGGGTTAACTCTTGATTCTCATATTAGCCTGAGTCAAAGCTATTGGCATAAAGGACCCACAAATGCAGATCTTCAGACGGGGAGATTTAATTTCAATCAACGCATAAATAAAGAATGGCGTTGGGGGCTGAGTCTTGAGTCCAGATCGGATCAGATTAATTCTTTATATTATTTTCTTTCATTTTCTTGGAGCGAATCGGCCGGGCGTCTTTCTTCGCACTATCAGTACGATCACTTAAACTCCTCCCATCAACTCAGTCTTCAGAGAAGCAACAAAGGGGCCCCCTGGGATTGGTCTGCCCTGGGACAAATACAAAGCCAAGAAGACAATAAAACCTACGATCTTCAAGGGGAACGATTAACGCCCTGGGGAAATCTTCGACTCTACACTCATTATATAGACACCTCTCAAATTCAAGGTTGGGGACTTTCAACGGCCTCTTCCATGGCTTGGAGCCAAGGGCATGTGGCGTTTGGAAAACCCATCAATGACGGTTTTTTAATTCTATCCGGAAAACAAATCCCAAAAGGAACCTCCGTAGCTTTAGGCAACGAAAAACAGTTTGATGGCCCGCAGGGGCATCTTATTTTTTCACAGGATTCTTATATCCTACCGCATTTAAATTCTTATCAACCGAGAACTTTTCGTTTTATATCTCAGCAAATTTCAAATTCTTATTTAATGAACGAAGAATTCATCACGGTTTCTCCCCACTACAGACAAGGGGGATATTATGAGTTTTCTTTTTCGCATCAACTTTTACTGCGAGGGCGCTTATCCTTATCCGAAGGAACTCCTTTAACCTTCGAAAGTGGAGAGATCTTTGATCAAAATGATAAACTGATTTCCACAGACTTTTTTACGAATGAGCAGGGTGAGTTTGTACTTTTAGGTCTTCAATCCGGAGAATATGTTATAAAATTAAATAATCCGAAATTTAAAAATGTTTTCTTGACCCTTCCCACAACTGAGGCTGACTCTATAGATCTCAAGGAGATTCTTGTTGAAAGCAAATAATATTTTTATTTTTATTTTTATTTTTACTTTTACTTTTACTTTTACTTTTACTTTTTTCTTAATTGCTTTTTCGCAAACCTCTTCAGCTTCTAATTCCGGTTCAAATTCTGGATCAAATTCCGGCTCAAGCTCTAATGCCTGCAAAAAGTTACGATTAAGACTGACTCCTTCTGTCTATAATTTTGATACAGGGACAACTGGTTTACTTAATTTAATTGTGGAGCAGCAAATTGAACCCTACCATGAGGAAAACAAGAATTCTTCATCTCGTTATTGCTCCTTTTTCATAGGCTTTGGCTACGGAGATGCCTCTAGCGCCCATCAACGTCGGCTGCGAAATCACTCACACTCTTTACCTTTTCAAATTTGGAAGGATGCTCAGCGCACTCAAATCTTGAAAGACCTCCCCGAGGCCACATCTACTCAGGATGTTCTAACCGGAACTTTTGATTATAAGTATAAAACACAAATCAGCTTTAATTATCTAGTTGAAGTTTCTATTACAGATCTTCCCTACTTTGGATTGTATCTAGATCGGTTTTGGGTCCGTTTATATGAAGGCACCGTAAATGGAAAAAACTCACTGGTAGATTCTCACCTGTTAGTTTTTCATTATCATCAACCAAAAATTGCAGAAATAAGTCTTGTGGATCAAGGGGCCCCCTTTGATAAAAATGATCAAAGTCAGGTTTTTGATTTTGGTGAACTTCAACAAGGTCAAACAAAGTCCTGCGATATCGTGGCTGTTTACAATGCGGGACTGAGAATTTGGATGACCTCTGCAAACCGAGGATTCTTAAAACCCATCGAAAAGAAAAAAAAATCAGCAATCCCCTATCA
>DAIRER010000165.1:0-5194 GCA_036795495.1 Pseudobdellovibrionaceae bacterium
TGATGGCTTCTCCTGAAACTTTAGCACTTGGAGCCAATGCTTACACTCGAGTCTGTGCTGCTTGCCACGGCCCTCAATTGCAGGGTCTGATTGGTCCAAATCTAACAGATAAACATTGGATTCATGGCCAAGGAACTCGCGTAGACATTATTAAAGTGGTCAGAGAAGGTGTCAATGATAAGGGTATGCCCCCTTGGGCGGCGGTCCTAAAAGCTGATGAGATGTACGGCGTTGTTGCTTATATTTTATCAAAAAAAGGGAGCAATCCAGCAGGAGCTAAAGAACCTCAAGGCAATTTAGTTGAAACCTATTAAAAGACTTGGTTCATTTATTTGAACATCTTTTAAACTGAACAGGATCGAATAAAAAAAGGAGGGACGTCCCTCCTTTTTTTTAAGGTGATTATAACTCACCTTATATTTATTAATTGAGCTTTATTGATATTTTATTGAATTCAAAGGCACTCAGATTATAAAATATTACTTAGAATTTAAAAAATATTATTTAATCTATAAATAAAAACAAAAGGTAAGGATATATATGTCTAGAGAACACAAAGAACATGACATTGGAAAACTCACAAGTGTAGACGAATTTGGTGATCGCATTGGGTTGATACCTGCAGAAGTCAAAGGCTACTGGAAAAAAAGAAGAGATATAGTTCAATATATTTTATTGTTTATTTTTTTAGCGCTACCTTGGACAACAATGAATGGTCATCAAACATTGCTTCTAAATATGCCAAAAAGAGAGTTTGCAATTTTTGGTTCGTTCTTTAAAGCCCATGATACGCCCCTTGTCTTTTTTATCTTTGCTGGATCTGCAATTGGTTTAGCCTTTATCACAGCTATTTGGGGTCGAATTTGGTGTGGATGGGCCTGCCCGCAAACGGTTTTTATCGAAGCCGTCTACCGACGTATAGAACAATGGGTTGAAGGCGACTATCTGACTCGACGAAAAATGAGAGATGCACCCTTAACTTCAGCTATATTTTTTAAGAAATCCATAAAATGGTTTCTATTTGTTGTTGTTTCTTCATTAATTAGCCATAGTTTTATCGCTTATTTTACGGGATCTAAAGAGTTAGTTCAAATGATACAAGGCTCTCCCCAAGAGAATTGGAGTTATTTTTTAATTGTTACATTTATTACAGCCATCATATTATTTGATTTTGCTTGGTTTCGAGAACAATTTTGCATCATCATGTGTCCCTACGGACGCATTCAAAGTGTTCTACTAGATCAAAAATCTTTAGGTATTTATTACGATACTCAACGTGGAGAACCTCGCAAAGGCAAAACGGAACCAGGTCAGAAAGCCGGAGATTGTGTGGCCTGTAACAGGTGTGTACAAGTTTGTCCGACGGGTATTGATATTCGAAATGGTTTACAGCTGGAGTGTATTGCTTGTACGGCGTGTATAGATGCCTGTGATGATATCATGACAAAAGTTGGAAAACCTAAGGGCTTAATTCGTTATTCACCTCTGGATGGATCTACATTTAAATTATTTAAACCTCGATTGCTGATTTATATTGTTTTGCTCGTGGCCATTGTTGCGGGTTTTAGTTATAAAATGTCAAAAAGAGCAGACACGGCCTTTACCTTGATGAAGGGTGGAGCTGAAGCCCCCTACTCTATGGTTAAAAATGATCAACAAGAAGATTCCATTCTCAATCACTTCCGTGTTCATTTACACAATCAAGGAAATCTTAAATCTAAATATCAACTCAGTTTACCTCAGGATTTGATCGATAAAGGCGTTGAACTCACAATTGCACAGAATCCTTTAGAGTTGGATGCGGATAGTAGCTTCACTTGGCATTTTTTTATAAAAGTAAAAAAGGGTCTTTGGGAACAACTCTCTACAGGTCAACCTAAAATCATACGCACTCAAGTGACTATTTCAGAGTTAAACAATCCAGAAAAGTACAAGGAGACAAAAGAATTAATCATAGTAGGTCCCAACTAACTGAAGACAGGAAATCTTTAAATGGAGTTTGTTGAAAACTTAAACCACTCCTCTTTGTTATATATTACTTTGACTGTCATCAGTGCCAGCCTCTTAGGAAGCTGGCACTGTGCTGGAATGTGTGGGCCTATAGCTGTACTCATGAATCAAAGAAATGGACTCACTCTGTATCATTTTGGAAGGCTTTTTAGTTACCTTCTTTCTGGCGCAATTATAGGCCAATTTGGCAAATTATTTTTACAAACTCAAATCACGTCTCTTCGAATTTTCTCATCGGTCCTATTGTTTTTATTTCTTTTGATTTCTGGCTTGGTCCTTTTATTCGACTTTAAATCACTGAGTAACCTTTCATTTAAATTTACATTAGGTCGTCAATTTTCAAGATGGATTTCTCATCAAACACTTCACCGAACTCCCTTTGTCGTCGGCTTTTTAAGTTTTGCACTCCCTTGCAGTTGGCTTTGGACTTTTTTAGCACTGGCCGCCACCACGCAAAGTCCAGTCCTTGGAGCTTACACACTTTTTTTATTTTGGCTTGGGGGAATTCCAGCATTAAATTCTCTACCTTTTATTGCAAAAAGGATGTTAGGCAATACAAGCCTTCGGCAAAGAAAAATAGCGGGTGTCATTCTTTTGATCGCTGCCATTTACTCTATGATCGGCTTCTTTATTTAGGTCATTTTTTAAAAACTTGTATACAAGTTTAACACTTTATAAAACATTCTGTTGAAGAGTCATTTTATGTCAAATTATTGATGAATCAGAATCGCACAAACATCTTATTTTCTATGTGTTTTAGATAAAACTCCTTAAAATAAAAACAAGTTAGAAATAAACAAAGGAGTGTCAAAATGTTTATGCTAAAAAAAACCATATATCTCTTCTTACCACTCATAATGATAGGATGTTCAAATGAGTCAGGTACACCTGGGACATCTGGAACTCAGTCTATAGTGAGCGAAAATGAGTCGTCCGCAACAGAATTAACCTATCATAATTATGATATTAATTTATACCCTAGAAACAAACTTGTCTGCGATCCCTTTAATGATGAAAGGACAACAGATACTCAATATGGAATTAAAGCCAGCTTGTTTTATTTACCGACAGGCTCTCAAAAGTATACCAGTGTTGATGAATATATAGAAAAGGGAATAGCCTCTCAAACACCTCTATTTTTTACAAATTTATTTGTACCTACCCGGGCCTTTAGCAAAGGATTTTCTACCATGGGCGGTGATGTTGTTCGAGATAATGAAAACAATATGTTGATCGAATATTTTGGAATTGAGTTTGAAAGCCAGCTCACCTTACCTCCAGAATTAGAGGAAGGACACTATGATTTAGCAACTCTTTCTGATGATGGTTCGCTTGTTAGGTTATTTATAAATAACCAGTGGATCACCCTGATAAATAATGATGGAAATCACCCGACCCGCATGGGATGTTCAACAACGAGCATTTATTTGAATCATTCCAGCCGTTTCCCCATGAAAATTAGATATTATCAAGGGCCTCGTCATCATATCGCCCATGTTCTTTTATGGAGAAAAGTCGAAAGTCATAATTTAGATCCACTCTGTGGAGCTCAAGGAAATACATACTTTTTTAACTCAAATCTTGATTCAATCCCACTTCAACCCTATCAGGATTTATTAAATCGCAACTGGTCACCCCTTCCGCCAAAGGCTTTCATCCTGAATCAGCAAACTGACTACAACCCCTGCGTTGAATCCGAAGTTCCTGAAATTACAGATTTGAAAGTTGAAATTATGGATAGCGAGTTTGTTCTCTTAAATTGGACAACGGATATTTTAGCGACTTCCCACTTGGAAATCACAGATTTAGAAACTGGTGAGATTACACTAACAACTTCAGATAATGCACTTCGTACGGCACAACATGTATTTATATATGGCTTAACTTTGGGTCACACCTACAGAATCAAAGCCATTAGTGTTGGAGAGGCCTTAGGTCAAACAATAAGTGAGCCCATTGAGTTTACCTACAACTACTAGTTGAAATTATAAAGCTCACTTTATTCTCTCTTGATCTTTTTTTCGTAAGCCCTTATTAATATTTATACAGTTTATACATAATTAATAAGGAGCTTACATGACCTTGATTTTAAAACAATTTATTAACTTTATTAAGCTTTTAAATTCAGAAACAGGAACTTATCAAATTGCCTCTGGATTATCTTTAGGAATGATGATTGGGTTTGCCCCCTTCTTCTCAATTCAAACCCTTTTATTCTTTTTTTTAGTCTTTATTTTTAGAATTCAAGTCGGTGCGGCCTTCTTTTCAGCCTTTTTCTTTAAAATTTTTGCCTATATCCTTGATCCCTTATTTAATCAAATGGGTCAAAAAACACTTGAACTTGAAATTTTAAAACCACTCTTCACGACTCTTGCTAATCTTCCTCTGATTCCTTTTACAAGATTTAATAATAGCATCGTCATGGGAAGTATGATGACCTCTTTGGTGCTTTTTATACCATCCTTTTTTATTTTTAAATTTTTGATTTTAAAATACCGTGTGCTTGTATTTGAACGATTTCAAAACTCTAAGTTTTGGAAAGTTTTAACAGCTTCTAAGGTTTACTTTTTATATCAAAAATATTCTAATCTTACACAATCCTAGATTTTAAAGACTGAGAGTGATTCATGACAAATTCAAATACAAATGAAAAGACAAATACAAATCAACAAAAGCCTAAAACAGATTCCTCAAAAAAGACAAAACCAAAATTTTTTCTTAGATTAGAAGCCATCATACCCTTTCTAATCCTATGTGGTTTAGTTTATGTCTATTTCTTTTTATTTTTTGATCTACACCTTAAAAAGTCTTTGGAGTATATTGGTTACCAAGTCAACGAAGCCGAAGTGAATATTGGGCACCTCAGTACAAGTTTCACAAAAGCCTCTATATTGATTCAGAATATTGAGGTGACGAACCCCGAAGCTCCTGAAAAAAACTCTGTATCTATTAAAAAAATAGAGTTTAAAGCCCTTTGGGATGCTATGTTGAGAGCTCGACTTGTAATTGATAATATCGGAGTTGATGGAATTCAGATCAATACCCTTCGAAAAAGAGCGGGTAAACTTAAACCTCCCCCTCCTCCGGAGCCTATAACTACGAATAACTCTTCATCAATATCCCCATTGGTGGCCCAAGAAGGACAAAAGTTATTTTCAATGGGGCTTAATGAGTTAGAAAAATC
>DAIRER010000166.1:0-5163 GCA_036795495.1 Pseudobdellovibrionaceae bacterium
CCTTGCAAAAAAAACTAAAAAGGCCGTTAAAATTGTATTAAATAGCCCCCAAGGGAGCATGGTTTTCCATCCTAAATCCATCAGTTGATCATATCTAAACCGAGGCAACGTCCATCGAACCCAAATAAAGACCCACAAAAAGAATAAAAACTTTATTCCAAAACTCATAAGATGAATTAATGAATTTACGATACTCACAATCGACGCCGAATCAAAATGCTCAGACAACATTCGCGCCACAACGTCAGGTGTAAAACCAGGAAGCGGCAATAAATACCCTCCAAAGAAAAACACCACCATTAAAGCAGAGGCAATCATCATATGTCCGTACTCACCAATGAAAAACATAAGCATCTTAAAGCCGCCATACTCTGTATGAAAGCCCGCCACCAACTCGGATTCACCCTCAGCTAAATCAAAGGGCAATCGATTGGATTCAGCAAATGAAGCTGTGAAAAACAACACCAAAGCAATGGGCTGATAAAATATTCCCCAATTGGGAATCCACGCCGTCGAAATTTGATATCCAAATAAATTAAGAGTTAATGGTCCCGCCTGAGCGTAAATCATTTCATTTAAATTGTAAGTCCCATAAACTAAAATTAAACCAACAATAGATAAACCTAAAGCCAACTCGTAACTGATCGTTTGAGCGCTCGCACGCAAAGCCCCCATCAAAGAAAACTTACTTCCCGAGCCCCATCCCGCCATTAAAATCGTGTAGGCAGCAAGAGAAGAAACCCCTAAAATAAAAACGATACCAATTCCAATATCGTAGCCCTGCACAATCAATGTTTTTTCTGAAAAACTAGCCCCCATAAATTCAAAAGACTCAAGCTGTATTGGTAATGAAAGTGGAATTGCAGAAAAGGCAATAGCTCCCGGAATCAAGGCATATACAGGTGCCATATAAAATAAAAACTTCACCGCCGCGGCTGGTACAAAATCTTCTTTTCTTAAAAATTTAACAGCATCGGCTAATAATTGTAATAAACCCAAGGGCCCAACACGATTGGGTCCCAACCGGTTTTGAATAAATGCAGAACCACGTCTTTCAACCCAAACTAAAATGGGAACCATTTGTACGATCGCCATAAAAATCACAATTAATTTTACATAATCATTCAGGAGAATTGTAACAAGCGCTTTTATAAAATCCTGCATTTAACTACTCCCAATCCAAAGCCTTAGATTTAACTTCCCACAGTAAACCAAAAATAAAAATAACAAGAAAAATGAGCATAGCAACAAAAACCTGTGGACCTAATCCTGATTGGATAAAGTTCTGAAACTCCGAAGCCCATGGATACATAAATATAATTTCAATATCGAAAAGAATAAAAAGAATGGCCGTGAGATAATATTTGACAGAAACTTTTGTATCTTTCTTTTCAATACCAGGAAGACCGCACTCATAAACTTCTAATTTAATGGCACTTGTTTTTTTAGGACGAATTCCAGTGATTTTTGTAAGAACAAGCAGCACGCCTCCGAAGATCGCAATAAACGCAGTTAAAAACAACACTTGAGCGAGTGGCACATACCCTCCGTTAAAAATTTTTGTATATTTAATAGACTTTATTGTTATATACATCAATCTTTATAAATCCAAGTAATATGATGGCTTTAACCGCCAAACGGAACCTTGATGCACATTGAGCAAATCGAAACACAAATTGGCAATGCCCTTGAGCGAACACTGTCGGTCTCCTCGAAAGAACTGAGTCTTCGCGGTTGTACTTCCTCTTTAGGTCTCGCCTTTTTATTGACGCAAAATCTCTCTCGCCAACTGCAAAAGTTGCCGCACCTTGTTGTTGTAGAGTCCGAAAAACATGCTGAGACTTTAAAGCACCAATTGGAATTCTTTAATCCTCTTTTAAGTGTGAATGTCCTTTCTGGTTTTGATGTTTCCCCATATTCTAGACTCCAGCTAAGTCCAAGAACTTTATCTCAGCGTTTACGATTTCTGAGCCGCGCACAAAACGCAATGAATGGTGAAATTTTTATTGCTCCCGTTGAATATTTAATTCAGCGTGCGCCACCTGAAGATCTTTTTCATCAAAACACCTATTCTTTTTCTCAAAACTCTGAGCTTCCAGATCCAATCCCTGAGTTTTTTGTTAATTTGGGCTATCAGCCGGTTTCTGTGGTTGAGGACGCGGGACAATTTTCTTTACGTGGTGGCGTGTTAGATGTTTTTTCTCCGGCCGAAACAGACCCTATTCGTATTTCACTTTTTGGCAATACGATGGAGTCTCTTCGCGTTTTAGATCAAAACACCCAGCGCAGTCTTGATTCTCAAGAAAGCATTGTCATTTGTCAGGCCCGTGAAGTTCTGCTTAAAAATGGTATTCCCGAGCCCCTGCTGCAAAGAATCAATGAGATCCGTAGTTCACTTGATCCCATTGAAGTCGAAGAAATTATTCACTCTCTGCATGCTAAATTTTATTTTCCTGGAATCGATTTTTTAATCCCCTATTTTTATCCCAGTACATCTTCTGTTCTGGATTTCTTTAGTGGGCCTGTCTATTTTTGGCTTTTAGATTCAACATCTATTTTACAAAAAGCAGATCAACTTTCATTGGATTTAAAATCAGATTACGCAGAAAACCAATCCAAAACTCTTTCTCCTGAACCTCAATTTCTTTATGATTCGTTTGAAAAAATCAACCTCCCGAAGCTTTCTAAAAAAATAGAATTAAATAAGCTTACTTTTTTAGAAGAAGATGCGGCTCAAATGGATTATCTTACTTTGGATTTTCCAAGCCATTCCCTACAAGAGTTATCGGGAACTTTGTCCTCTTTAGTTGCTGGATCTGAGGCTTGGAAAAGCTATCTTCTTGATAAAATTTCACAATGGAAATCGGCAAATATTAGAATTTTCATAAGTTCTAAAAATCAACTGCAACAAGAACGATTGGCTTTTTTTCTAGAGCAGATGAACTTTAAGGTGAAATCGATTCGCACCGAGGAATGCCTTTGGAATAGCTGGCTTGATGAACAAGATGATCATCATTATGATCTTCATCTTTTACGAAGAGCCAGCCTTGAAAACCTTTATTTGCCAGATGAAAAAATTATTTTTTTAAAAGACGAAGATCTTCTTGGAAAAAAATCAAAAACAAAAACGGAAACTTCTGCTGAGTCTTTTGAAAAACAAGCCAAACACTTAACTTTTGGTGATCTAAAACCCAATGATTATGTCGTTCATATCAAACATGGTGTTGGACAGTATCTAGGACTCAAGGTTTTAGATGTGGGTGGAGCCGAGTCTGAGTTTATTCAATTGGCTTATAAGGGAGAAGATCGGCTCTATTTGCCCGTCTACCGAATCGGACAATTGCAAAAATATGCGAGCGCCCTTGCTGATGCAAGCCTTGATAAACTGGGCGGAAGCTCCTGGGAAAAAACAAAAATTAAAGTGAAGGCTCATCTAAAAGACGTGGCCGCAGAACTTTTGCAACTTTACGCCCAACGAAGCCAAGTTCATCGTCCCCCCTACATTTTCAAGAGCCCTCTGTGGCCCTTTTTTCAAATCAGTTTCCCTATGATGAAACTCAAGATCAGCTCAACGCCATTAGAGACATTACAAAAGATCTTAAGAGCACAAAGCCTATGGATCGACTGATTTGTGGAGATGTCGGCTTCGGTAAAACAGAGGTTGCCATGCGGGCCGCCTTCTTAACCGTATCCTCAAAAAAGCAAGTGGCTCTTTTGGCTCCGACTACAGTTCTTACGTTTCAACATATGGAAACGTTGCGCGAACGATTTAAGTCTTGGCCCTTTGTGATTAAAGTTATTAATCGATTTGTCTCTGCTGCTGAAATTAAAAATATTCTTTCTGAATGTAAAGAGGGTCGCGTGGATATTCTTATCGGAACCCATCGACTGTTAAGTAAAGATGTGAGTTTTAAAAATCTTGGACTTATGATTGTTGATGAAGAACAGCGCTTTGGGGTTACCCACAAAGAAAGAATAAAAAAGATTAAAACGGTAGTGGATACACTCACTCTTTCAGCAACACCGATTCCACGCACATTAAATATGTCCTTGGTTGGAATTCGTGATTTAAGCCTTATCAATACAGCCCCCGTTGATCGCCTGCCGACTAGAACTTTTATCTGTCAGTTTGATGGAGAATTGATTAAACGAGCCATTGAGTCGGAATTAAAACGCAGTGGCCAGGTATATTTTATTCACAATCGCATTCAAAGCATTTATGGAGTGGCCGATGAATTACGCTCTTTAATGCCCCAAATTCGTATACGAATAGCCCATGGACAAATGCCAGAACATGAACTCGAACAAAATATGTTGGCCTTTTTTCATCATGAAATTGATGTTTTAATCTGTACAGCCATTGTGGAGTCTGGAATGGACGTTCCAAGAGCCAACACCATGTTTATTGATGAGGCTCAAATGTTCGGCCTAAGTCAACTTTATCAACTGCGCGGGCGTGTGGGGCGCAGCAAAGAACGAGCCTACTGTTACCTCATTCTTCCACGTCGAACCAAATTAAATGATGAACAAAAAGAACGCTTAAAAATTATTCAAGACAACACGGCCCTAGGAAGTGGAATTAAAATTGCCCACTATGATCTTGAACTTCGAGGTGCTGGGAATATTTTAGGAGAAGATCAATCCGGCCATGTCAACTCCGTTGGCTATGAACTTTATATGGATCTCTTGCACGAAGCTCTGGCCAAGGCCAAGGGTGAGCCCCTGCAAGATATGGAGCTGGATCCTGAAGTGAATTTACGAATTCCAGCATTAATCCCCTCGGACTACATCGCCGATATTCGTATTCGCTTAAGTTATTACAAAGCTTTAGCAGATATTAAAGATTTCAATGAAGCCGATCAAATTGAAGCCGAATTACAAGATCAATTTGGCCCTTTACCAGAACCCTTGATCAATCTAATTGGATTAATGCTCATTCGAAAACAGTGTAAAGACCTAGGAGTTCGGGATGTCAGTGCTGGATTAAAGACAATTTCTCTTATTTTTACAGAACAGACTCGATTAAAACCTGAAACGATTGTGAGCCTTGCTACACGAGAAAACAAAAAATACTCTGTCACTCCCGACAATCGATTTAATATCCGCATGAACACCATCAGCTGGAAACATGTTCACGAAGAATTAAATTACTTACTGACTCTT
>DAIRER010000167.1:0-5149 GCA_036795495.1 Pseudobdellovibrionaceae bacterium
CTTGAGATTTTGCTAATTTTTGAATCTCTCGATCGCCGATACAAATTAAATGATCCGCTGACTGAGCTTCAACCTCAATTGCCAAATCAGTGCCGCCACTTAAACTTAACTGATCCGCATGTATAACAACCTGAAAACCCATGGATTGAGCTTTTTGAAGATATGTTTTTGCATTTTCTTTTGTGAAAAATCCTTTTTCTATAAAAATATCAACACGATTGGATAATTTTTTTTTCTTCACCTGAGGTAAAACTTTTTCTACTAAAAAATCTAAATACTCTGCCTCCGAGGAATACTCCCCGGGAATGGCATGAGCCCCTAAAAAAGTTGAAATAACTCGAGGCGATTTAATTTTTTTTGCAACTTCTAAAATCTTAAGCTCATTTTTTAGATCCAGTCCATAACCAGATTTAATTTCAAGAGTTGTTACGCCTTGAGAAACAAACTGCTCAACACGTGACAAGGCTAGTTTTAGCAATTCCTGTGATGTAGCTTTACGAGTGGCCTTTAAGGTACTTAAAATGCCACCACCTTGTTTTGCAATATCTAAATAACTGACTCCTTGGTTTCGAAGCTCAAATTCTGCCGCTCGCGATCCGGCAAAAATACTGTGTGTATGACACTCAACAAATCCTGGTAAAATTGTTTGATGTTTTAAAGAAATTTCTTTTTTTATTTTTTTTATATAAATTTTGGGACACTTTCCTTTTGGCCCCATCCAAACGATAAGGCCACCAGATACTAAAATCTCAATATTTTTCTGAATTCCTAAATCTTTTTCCTCAATGTTACGACCCTCTTTGGCCATTGCTGGAGCCAACGTCAACACCTCTGAAATATTACGAAATAAAATCATGCTTCACCTGACTCATGTATAATTATTTATCATGCTAAACTATTTAAATGTGAGCTCTGTGCCTTTGCTCGATACTTTTATTGAGTCCCCCGATTTAATTTCTCCCGCAATCATTTTTTTAGAGAGCGGATTTAACAAATCCGTCTGAATCACTCTCTTTAAAGGACGAGCTCCATAGATGGGATCAAATCCCTTTTTTGCCAACAAAGCAATAGCCCCTTCATCAATTTCTAATTGAATTTTTTTAGCCTTTAAACGCTCAATCACAGTTTCTAATTGAACTTTAACAATGCCCGCAATTTGTTTTTCACCCAAAGAATGATACATGACAATCTCATCAATCCGATTTAAAAACTCGGGTCTGAAATGATCTTTTAAGGCTTGCATCACTGCTTTATTTTTTGCCGCCTCATTCATATCAGGATCTAAAATCGAATGAGACCCCACGTTCGAGGTCATAATCATGACCGTGTTTTTAAAATCAACCGTGCGCCCTTGACCATCGGTCAATCGCCCATCATCCATCACTTGCAAAAGAACATTGAATACATCTCCATGAGCTTTTTCAATCTCATCGAAAAGAACAACACTATAGGGACGGCGGCGAACGGCCTCTGTCAACTGACCACCCTCTTCATAACCCACATAGCCCGGAGGCGCCCCAATAAGACGTGAGACCGCATGCTTTTCCATATACTCGCTCATGTCAATTCGCACGATAGCCTGCTCATCATCAAATAAAAACTCAGCAAGAGCTTTAACGGTTTCTGTTTTTCCAACTCCCGTTGGACCCAAAAATAAAAAAGTACCAATGGGCTTATTGGGATCTGAAATCTCAGCTCTTGCTCGACGAATCGCATCTGAAACAATTCGTAAAGCGTGATCTTGACCCACCACTCTTTGTGAAAGTTGCTCTTCCATTTTTAACAATTTTATACTTTCACTTTCTAACATTTTTGATACAGGAATATTGGTCCACTTTGCTACCACTTCAGCCACATCTTCTGGCCCCACCTCTTCTTTAAGCATACGGGCAGCTCCATCCTGATTTTGTGCTTTTTCTTCTAAATCTCTAATCTTTTTCTCAAGAGTCGGAAGTTGGCCATATTTTATTTCAGCAGCTCTTCCGAGTTGGCCTTCTCGCTCCGCGCGCTCCATTTCATTTCTGAGCCCATCCAACTGAAGCTTTGATTTTTTAATCTGCTCGATCCCACCCTTTTCAAACTCCCACTGCTCGCGAAGAATTTGATTTTTACTTTGAAGCTCCATGAGTTCTTTTTCCAAAACCTTTAATCGATCTTTCGCTCCCTCTTCTTTTTCTTTTTTTAGAGCCTCTTTTTCTACCCGGAGTTGCATAAGCGTTCTTTCAATTTCATCAATCTCTTCAGGCACACTTCGTATTTCAATATTCATTTTGCTGGCGGCCTCATCAATTAAATCAATGGCCTTATCGGGTAAAAACCGATTCGTAATATAACGATGAGAAAGTTTCACTGCGGCTATGAGTGCTGAATCCATAATTCGAACCCCGTGATGAACCTCATATTTTTCTTTTAACCCACGAAGAATAGTAATGGCTTCGTCTACACTCGGCTCATCCACCAAAACAGTTTGAAAACGACGCTCCAAGGCCGCATCTTTTTCAATGTATTTACGATATTCATCTAAAGTTGTGGCACCCACGCAGCGCAATTCCCCTCGAGCTAAAGCGGGCTTTAATAATTGCCCCGCATCCATGGCTCCCTCAGACTTCCCAGCCCCGACAAGGGTATGCAACTCATCAATAAATAAAATAATCTGCCCAGAGGACTCTGTAACTTCTTTAATCACCGCTTTAAGTCGGTCCTCAAACTCACCTCGATACTTTGCACCAGCGATCAAAGCTCCCATATCAAGAGACATGAGTTTTTTTCCAACCAGATGATCCGGAACATCTTGCTTAATAATTCTTAAAGCTAAGCCCTCGGCAATGGCTGTTTTACCCACGCCCGGCTCGCCGATCAATACTGGATTATTTTTAGTTCTTCTCGAGAGAACCTGGATAACACGTCGAATTTCTTCATCTCGACCCACCACAGGATCTAACTTTCCCTCAGTCGCTAGCTCGGTTAAATCACGGGCATACTTTTTAAGGGCCTCATATTTGTTTTCAGGTTGTTCGTCTGTCACTTTGTGCCTCCCACGAATTTCTTTTAAAATGCGAATGACTTCATTAATTTCAAGCCCATGTCGTTTAAATATTGAATCTAAAGTA
This sequence comes from Pseudobdellovibrionaceae bacterium, assembly GCA_036795495.1. Lineage (GTDB taxonomy): Bacteria > Bdellovibrionota > Bdellovibrionia > Bdellovibrionales > Bdellovibrionaceae > DAIRER01. Next base: position 3,111 of record DAIRER010000167.1, read on the forward strand.
GAATCTTTTAATTTAATCGCTGCCAATAAAAAATGTTCTGTGGAAATATATTGATCATCCCATTGCTTCATTTCTGTATTGGCAATTTTAAATAAACTTTGCAAACGAGAGCTTGCATAAATCTGTTGATTCTCCCCAGTCACTTGAGGAAATTTAGAAATTATAATATCTAAATCTTTAACAACAACTGATGTTGATATTTTCTTTTTTTCAAAAACACGAAAAACAATCCCACCTTCTTGAAGGATCAACGCACGTAACAGATGCTCTGGCTCCACGGCCTGGTTTTTCTGAGATTCAGCCCACTTTGCGGCCACCTGCATCGCCTCTTGGCTTTTTTGAGTCATTTTTTCGACATCATTACCCATAGACAACCCCATTTAAGTATAATAGAGATAGTTTTCGCTGTTGTACCAGGTCCTATTTTGAACATGAAATAAGAGTTGTCAATGTCCATTAGAATATATCCTTCCATCAAACGAGACGCTGTAAATCCAAGTGATTTTTTAAAATATGATTTTCAATTTGCCTGCGAACAATGCTCTCATTTTAATTTTGAGAAAAAAAATTGCAGCTTAGGATATCTTGTTAAGAACCATCTCAAAGAAGAACTCATAAAAATGTATCTTCTCTCTGGGAAAATGACTTTTTGTCGCTTTCATGAGATCGACTGAAGTCGATAAATCATTTATTCTCTGGCCTTTCACCGAGAATTCAAGACTGGCCTGGATATTCTTAAAGACTAGAAATTAATAAAAACATACAACTCGTCTACTGTCCTGTCAAGATTTCGTCGCCTCCCCCGATGAATACTGTGTTGTTATTAACACGGTTTTAGGAAGAACCGGAGAGAAATGGTCACTCTCTCCAAATTAAGTTTAAGAAAGGAGGCCTTCACGGATGACATAAAATAGAACAATTGAATGTTCGCTAAATAGGCCAAAAACTTAACAAGGCTTGGAAGCCGCCCTAATGGCATAGGGATTTTTACACACGGAGGTAACATTTATGAATTATTATTATTAATTATTTTATAGGAGGAATATAAAATGGGAATGCGAGTTACAACAAATATATCAGCTATCAATGCTCAAAGAAATTTGATCGGTAGCCAAAGAATGATCAACAACTCTATGTCACAATTGTCATCAGGAAGCCGAATCAATAAGGCTGCTGACGATGCTGCAGGATTGGCGATCAGTGAAAACTTAAAAGCACAAATCAGATCTGCTTCACAGGCACAAAGAAATGCGAACGATGGTATTTCAATGGTGCAAACGGCAGAAGGTGGTTTGAACGAAATGTCGAACATTATCATACGTCTTAGAGAACTTGGAATCCAAGCTTCTTCTGATACTGTAGGTGATGTAGAGAGAGGTTTTCTAAATAAAGAGGTAGAGCAACTTAAATCAGAGGTTCAACGTATTGCCAATGTAACTACATGGGGTACTACGAAGTTGTTAGATGGATCATCTCCAACATTTGATTTTCAAGTGGGTCTATTTAATAATGCTGAAGAAGATCGCATCAGCTTTGAGGCCGGTCAAAATGTGGCGACCCTTGATGCTCTAGGAATTTCTGGTATTGATTATACAACCAAAGAAGGTGCTCAAGAGTCTCTAGTATCTTTAGATGATGCACAAACAGCTGTTAACGGAATCCGCGCTAACCTTGGAGCTTTACAGAATCGATTGACTTCGACTGTTGATAACTTAGGTGTTGCTCAAGAGAACTTATCTTCTGCAAATAGCCGAATTCGTGACGCCGATGTGGCACAGGCTTCTTCTGAGATGGTTAGAAATAACATCTTGTTGCAAGCTGGAGCTTCAACTTTAGCTCAAGCCAATCAAGTGAATCAATTAGCTCTTAAATTACTAGGTTAATAACAACCCAGTACGAATAGAACTGGATCAAACCTAGCCCCGGGTGTGACCGCACTCCGGGGCTTTTTCATTTAAAGAGCCACGGGGCTGACTATTGATTAAACAATTCTAGACAATTTTAAGTAGCTCCATCTGAAGTATCCTATATTTGAATTG
>DAIRER010000168.1:0-5125 GCA_036795495.1 Pseudobdellovibrionaceae bacterium
CTTTCGATAAAAATGTAAAGCAAAATAATATAAAGCAACTCTGCTTTACAAGTGGCTGCTTTATAAAAAAATGTAAAGCACGAAGATGTAAAGCAAGAGTGCTTTACATCTTTTTCTGAATTGAAAAATGTAAAGCAGAGGAGAAATGGTTCGGGAGCTGAAATTTTTCGGGGAAGAGGGGATTTATAGGCTTGAGTCCTTGTGGGGGCGCACGTGGATTTTTGTTAGAATATAACTAAATCTCTTTGTCGATCTTAACACCAAAATTATTTGCATACGCCTGAAAATCAATTGCGGCGACTGTGCCAATACTTTGTTGAAGATATCTGGACAATTGCAAAAAGAATGTAATTAGAGAATTTTTCGCCTCACTAAAGACCACGGACTTGGAACTTCTGTTTTTGTAGTAATCCCAGATCCTTTTATTAAAGTCTTTTTCCGTAGCATTTTCATCTCCCTCGTAATCAACAAAAAAATTAAAAGACTCCACGCAACATCCCATGTCAATTGTTTGCAAACCAGTCAGCCCCTTCAGATGATTCTCAACTGTTATGTTTTTTGAATAAGTATTTGTGCTGGTCAAAATTCCACCAATGATCTTAGTCAGGGGCCTTGGAGATTTTAATTCTCCTCTATCAATAATGTTGGTAGATGTTCTCTTAAGCATTCTCACGCTTTCAATTTTTTTACCAGCATATTCGATATACGAGATTGAACCATCCTTGTTGCTGGCGCTTCCATTCAGATCTGGCTTCACTTCAAAAACTGCATAGACACCTTCAGCAGGAATATACAAAACTCCATTTTGATTGAACACGAAAGGAGTATACTGTTGATCGTAAATTACTAAATCCAACTGATGGCTTAATTGGCCATCGGAATCAACAACAATCGCCTTATCAACACAATATCTATTTGGTAGATACTCTCTAAGCCATTTTATCCAAACATTTTCCAGAGAATCCCCTTTGGTTCCAGCATGATCAATAAATGCTCGATTTGTATTGAGGTATGCTTTCATTTGGGTCTGAAGACCCTCAAAAAGTTCAGCAATATTAATTTTGGTTGGTTCCATTGGCTTCTTGAAATGGAGAGGTAGGAATGATTAATTTAGCTAATTCTAGAATTCGATCTGAAGTAATTGATCTATCAGGGTATGCATCAAGGACTATAGAAGGAAGTAGTCTTTGAGTTAAATCTGAAAAGGTAAATCCATATGCCCTACCATTTGGACCTGTTTGCTTAACTAGGTCTTTCAGGAGTGCATCGTCAAACATATTTCCAATATACTTTTTCAGGATGGCTTCCCTTTGGACCTCATTTGGTCTTGAAAAAGTAAAAATCTCAGAGGCTCTTCTCTTAATTGCAGGATCCAAGGATTTTACTCTATTGGTACACATAATCACGGCCACAGGTAGTTTTCCATTTCCCAACTGATCAATTCCCCTAATAAAGGCGTTTACACCAGCTTTGTCTTCGTGATGCATTTGAGATAGTTCTCTTGATTGAGCTAGAGCATCAGCCTCATCAACAAGGAGTATAATCCCACCGTCAGAAGGCCCGTGGCCATTCTTTAATTTCTTGGCTTCGCTTGAAATGAACTCAAAAGCGGTTGAAATCAACTTGGTCATCTCTCCGACTCGACCTATCCCTCTCGTTGACAAACTCAACGAATAGAGTAAGATCTTAATTTTATGATTTCGAGCCACCAGATCACCGATTGTCGTTGCTAACTCTGTTTTTCCCGATCCCACATCTCCTTCGAAAACAATCAAAGGAGGTCGTCTCAAAACAAGATTAACCAAACTGGAATTGAGTCCATTTTGACTTTTTGCCCAATTCTCAAGTTGCGAAGGGTTTACCAACAAACTTAAAATCTTTGAGGCTCTTTCCTTAACATCATCCAAGCCTTCAAGTGCATTAAGCCTGTCCTGAAAGTCAAAATCAGGGAGTTCAATTGGAGTTTCAAATAATTCATACTGATTTAATTCCATAGTCTTAATTTGGTCTTAAAGTAGCTCGATTTATTGATTGTCCTCCAGCCGAATAAGTTCTATCTGATTGAAAATAGCCAGCAGAATCTGGAATCGGCATGGTAACCCTCTTAATTGCTAAATTCCTTTTGAAATCATCTCTATCAGTATCGGTAAGAGATTGCCACTTCGACGAATAAATTAAGTAGCTTGTAAAGTGAGCATTCAAAATATCAGCACCAGGACGAACTTTTCCAGGATCGTCATTTATTCCCGAACCGCTTGACAATTCAGATGAGGTATATTTAAGAGTAGGTTCAACAAACTTCCCGTCTCGCTTAAAGCCATATAGAATTTCAGAAATATACCCTTCCTTTAGTAGGGCTGTAAGCTCCTGCTCGTAATCCTCTATTTCTTTGTCTGTTGGGGTGGAATAAAATCTTTGGATACGCTTTAAATCCGTAGAGACTTTTGACGCTAAATATTTCGCGTGTGTGATTGTGAAACTTTGCGAATCCGTAAATGAAAAACTGTTGCTCATGAAAAATTAAGGATTAAAAGTGGGACCAAAAACCTTTTTCCAGTAATAAATTGTATCTCCCTTCGTAACAGCTTTAAGTGCAGAGTCAATAGCATCTCCCGCTTCTAAGGCAGCATCAACTATTGCATTTGCTTCTTTTTCCGTGTAAAGTCTTGAAGCATTATTCTTGGCATTCACTGGATCTATGATCTGGACTCTATCTGTAATGCTTCCTATTGAAGACTTTGGGTAATAGTCCGAAAAGGCAATCATTTCTTTTAAATCGGTCTTAGCCAAGTAGGTGAAAAAATTCTGCAAAGCTTCGGGGTAATCTGAAAAGGATTTCCCATCATCACTAAGTTTGGCCATAATCAATTCGATCATAAAAGATTTGAATCTAAACTCCTTATTTTCAGACTTTAGTCTCTTTGCCCAAAATTTGGCTAAACGCACGACTTGAGCAAAATCCTGATCATTTTTTCTCTTCCGCTTTCGAATGAATTCAATATGTTTTGGAATATTGGTCATGAGAAAAGAACCATCATCCTGGCTGACCAAATTGCCATCCCAAATCGGGTTACCGTCGTAAAGGATTGGAACTACGTCCACATCTAATCCGGAACCTCGGAATGAAACTGTCACCGAATAGGTCTGTGGTTTAATCTGATCAGGACTAAAATTTGGAAAAGCTTTTCGAAGTCTCTCAGCTAAGTACTCTAATAGGTCCTCAATCTTTTGGGGAACATTTGGTCCAGTTATATAAGCTGCTAAGTCTATATCGCTCGTATTTCTTAAAGCCGTTCCTTTCGCCAAGCTTCCAGAAGTCATCAATCTTTTTAGGGTAAAATCTGGATGGTCTGCAAGGTAACCTTCGAGCTTTTCCTTTAGTCGATTGGCCTGTTCTCTATATTCATTTGCCTTTTCAGGTGGTAAGTTGACCTTGTCAACACCGAAATTTAAAAGGTCTTTATGGGAAACGTGTTCTCTTGCCATTTTAGCCTTTAGGTGGAAAACTGTCATTACCATAACTGTCCTTTTGTCTGATCTGCCCATTGGGTCGATGAATGACAAGTTCTGACTGTTGGTTTATTGCGATTTCACGGGCCCGCTCAATGGCCTCTTTTTGGGTATCAAATACTCCTGTGGCTTTTTGGTTGCCTGCACCTTTCACCTGCCAGAACCCGTCTGGGCGAGGTGTAACATGTTGATTTTTCTTCGACATATTTTAATTAGAAATTAAATCTGTCGGAATGACTTGGAGACGTCGAAAACCAAATGCTATGTTTGCAGCCCGTGTTCGCAATTGCATCTGGAATCGTGTCACCACTTCATTCCATTTCTTTTGCCTCAAAAACTAGAGGATGTTCCCGCATCCTCTTTTTTTTGAGTTGACAAAACTTAGGCAAATCCTGAACCAAAAACAGACGCCTGCCAAATTGACCTAGATCTATTTTTATTTCATTTTGTTGCCTTATCTTTGTAAAATCAATCAAATGGATTGAGACTGCAAATATAAAGAGTTGACAGCAATTAAGTATTGCTGCGAAAAAATCTAGTATTATCAAATTGTTAATTCAATTCTATGTCCTTGTTTTCTGAACGTCTTAAAAGTGCCAGAATTATGGCAGGTTTCACTTTACAGGAACTTTCAGATGCTATGGATGGCTATGTGTCCAAACAAGCGCTGAATAAATATGAGCTTGGGGAGAATACTCCCGGAGAAGATGTGATTGACCAATTGTGCAAGGCCTTAAATGTAAGACCTGATTATTTCAGGCGGGAGCGCCAGGTAATTTTAGAGGGATTGGAATTTCGGAAACTTTCAAAATATCCCGCTAAGGAAAAGGCAAAGGCGATTCAACAGGCTCAGGACATTTTAGAACGATACCTTGATCTGGAAGAAATTCTTGGGATTGACTCAAGGTTTATCAACCCAATTCAGGATTTTAGAGAGATAAAAACACTTGAAGACGTTGAAGACGCTTCCATTCTTGTTCGGTCCGTTTGGGGCCTTGGAAACAAAGGACCTTTGGGAAGTGTGATTGAGATTCTGGAGGACCATGAGATTAAGATGGTTGAAGTGTCCGTTGAAAAAGGCTTTGATGGATCACAGGGAACAATCTATGAAAAACTACCGGTTATTGTACTCAATAGGAATGATGAAATCCCAAAAGACAGGATTCGATTTTCTGCACTGCATGAGTTAGCGCATTTAGTATTACATATAAATTCTGAAGCCGATCATGAGACAAAAGAAAAATTTTGTCATTATTTTGCAGGGGCTATGTTGTTGCCTAAAGAAGCTGCTATTATGGAGTTTGGTCCAAAGAGAACAAAAATATTATTTAAGGAATTAGCTTCTGTCAAGCTGCAATATGGAATTTCAATTCAAGCATTGATCTATCGCTTATTTAACCTTGGAATTATCACTAAGAGTTATTTTAATTCGCTTTACTTTATGATGGGCCAACTGAATATGAGAGCTACTGAGCCATATCCATATGAAGGTTCCGAAAAAAGCAATCGCTTCATTCAGCTCCTTTTCAGAGCTCTGGCGGAAGAAGTTATTTCAACAGGAAAAGCTGCATCACTAAACAGACAAAGTGTAGCTGAATTTCAACGTGAACACCTG
>DAIRER010000169.1:0-5120 GCA_036795495.1 Pseudobdellovibrionaceae bacterium
CTGATTCTTAACCCTTTGCGTAATCTGAATTTACACAAGATTTCTTACACCACCTCTCAAATGGCCCATTCCATTTCTAATTTTAATTTAACAAATGGTACCGACATCAACTTCTCTTCTTTTCATTTTGCAACAGACTATGTTCGTAAAAACATAGAAAGTAAAATAATAACTTCTCATGATTTATCAAAAAATCGGTCAGATTCTGCTCTTCAAAGTAAAGCTGCAGTTATTCAAAGATGTTCAAAATACCTCATATCATACCTGGAGTCTACATGAAGTCTTATACAGATGATAAACCATTGAAAGTAGGACTCGTTGGATGTGGACAACATATGTCCGAAGTCCTGTTTCCTATGTTAAAACTTCAACCAGAAATCGAAATCACACATATTGCCAGTCAATCCGGTACTTCTGCACAAATCTTTGCAAAAAAATGGAGAATTCAAAATCATTCAGATTCATGGCTGGATTTATATAATTCAAATCTTGATGCTATTGTTTGTAGTGGTCCACCTCAATTACATCAAAACGTCGCCTTAGAATTTTCTAAAAAAAGAATCCCAACATTTATAGAAAAGCCAATTTCAACTCATTTGAATGAGCTAAAAAAAATTCCTTTAGATTCTCTCATTCAAATTGGCTATAATTTAAGATTTAGTGAATCCATAAACGTTTTAAAAAATCTTAAGTTAAATAATCCAAATCTTACATTTAAAATTGAGTATCATACAAATAAACCCCATCAAATATTATGGGATTGTTCCTCGATAATAGAATCCTACTTGTTAGCGGTCGGCGTCCATCCATTAAGCCTCATACAATATCTTGTTGGAAATATTAAAAATACAAAAATCATTACTAAAAAAATAGAAGATTCAAAGATAGATATACAGATGCAAATTGAGGAAGAAAACAACCTAAGATCGTTTATTACAATGTCTAACACCTCTTCAAAATTTCGATTAGAAATTACAGTTTTTGAAAAAGGTGAGCCTATTTATCATATGCCAGATATGTTTAAAATTATTTCACTAAAAAATCAAAATGATTCAAATGTAATTTATCAAATGTCAACACTTAGACCTGTAAATTTATGTTCCGGATATTATCAGCAATTTTTAAGTTTTTTTTCATCAGTAAAAATTAAAGAATATAATAACTTTAAAGATATTCAAAAATCACTTTGGATCTACCAAACAATAGAAAGCATCATAAACGAGTAAAATTATGAATCCAAATACAAATACTATTTCATTTTCTCATGGTTTATCTCTAAATATTCTTTCTGTTTTGCTAAATGCAATTGCAATGACCTTATCAAAATTTGCTTTAAATAAAATAAATCCTATATTCATAACTTTAATTATTTCTTTAACCTCATTAGGTTTAAGTTTTCTTTATTTATTATATCAAAAACATAAGTTTAAATTGTCTGAACTTAAACAAATTACTCCAATTGCAATTACCAATGCCGTTGCCGCAATACTTCTTTATACCTCCATCGCGATATTAGATCCTGTGACCGTAGGGCTCATCGGTCGATTTTATGTTGTATTTACAACCTTACTGTCTATTTTAATCTTAAAAGAAAAAATTTCATTTATAGAGTTTGTTTTTATTTTGATTGCGATTGCTGGAACATTTTTATTTGTTAAATCAGATATGAACACGGGTGATGTGCGGTTTGTTGGACTTCTATTTGGCTTTGCGTATACTTTCCTTTTTGCTTTAGCAAATCTTTTTGTTAAAAAATCTGTTCACAACATGAGTTCTGTTTTAATTTTATTTTATAATAATCTTTTTGGTGTTTTCGCTTCTATAATGTTACTTTTACTTCAAAGGCCTACAACTTCTACTTTAATGGATATAAACTCTAACTCATTATTTTTTGCTGTACTTACGGCCTCCATCACTTTCGGGGGACTTGTCCTATTTTTTAATAGCTTTAGATTTTTATCCTTTAAACTTTCTAATTTAATTCGCTCTACAAGCCCCCTCTTTGTTATGGCTGTTTCTTGGCCATTTTTTCCAATAAAATTGGGTCTAGCTAATGCTTCGGGTGGAATTCTTGTTTTAATTTCGATCGTTTTTTTATCTCTTATTGAAAAAAGGAAACACAAGTGAGTCAAATAATTAAAACTCATATTTATAATGACAATACATTTTTTGATTCCTATTTAAAAACAACTACTGAGAAACTACATTTTATTAATTGTTTTTTGAAAAAATCTCAAAATAAACATATAGATTCAATTTTAGATTTAGGCAGTTTTGATGGATCACTTTTTTTAAGACTGATAATTGAACTCTTAAATAATAATTTTTCAATTAAAAATTTATCGGCAGTTGAGCCCTCCCTTATACCTATCAATAAAATGAAAGAGGCCATTCTACACAGTGAAACTTTATCTAAAATTCAATGGAATATTCACAACGAACCAATGGAGATTTTTTTAAGTAATCATACTCAGTTATATGATTGGGTTATTGCCTCACATAGTTTGTATTGGATGAATGATTTAGATTGGATTTTAAATAAAATTCTTTCCTTGTCTAAAAATGGAGTTATTGTCATTCGAGATAATTCGCTACTTTATGCTCTTGAATCTAAATATAGACCTCTGATGACTCAAAAAAAGAAAAAGCAGTATTCTTCTCAAAATATTATTGATTTTTTTGATCAAAACAATATTCCTTATCTAGTTGATAAATTTGAGGCATCTATGACTATTCCAGAGATCAATTCTATTGAGTTTAAGAACTTAGTTGGTTTTTTGCTAGATCTTACTTTAGTAGAGCTCGATGAAGGATTGTTTCCTTCTATATACTCGGATATGAATATTGCTCATAATAAAACTTCCTATTCTATTGATATGATCTGGTTTGGTGATGTTTTAAAAATATGAAATATTTTATACTTATTATTCTTTTTTTTATTTTAAATACTCATTTGGCTTTAGCAATACCTTTGCGTTTACATCTTACATATTATCCAACGATAGAGTTTGCTGGTATTTATTATGCACTTGACCAAGGATGGTATAAAGAAGCTGGCATTGACCTTATACCTAGCTTTAAAGATTTAAACATTACTGATAATCTACTTTCTGGGAATTATGATATTGCCATGCATTCGGGACATGAGATTATTAGAAGAGTCTCGGGTGGCGATAAAATTAAAGCTTTTGCAGCTGAGTATCAATTTAATCCGCTTTCTTTGGCTTCGCTCCCCTCAGTGAAAAGCTTAAATGATCTTCGCGGCAAAACAATAGGAATTTTTACTGAACAAGAAAAAGACTTTCTTAAAATTATTTTTAATTCAGTAAATATTGATTTATCCGAAGTAAAATTTAAACAAATCAATCTTTTTTCAGTAGATGATCTTCTTTCTGATCTAAAGAAAAATAAATATGAAGCCTTACCTGTTTGGGCTTTCAATCATCCTGTTGCTTTTGCTCTAAAAGGATTTAACGTAAGACAATTTCCTAGCTCTACAAATGGATTTAATTTCTATGGGACTGTCTTTTATGCACATCATACATTAATTAAATCTAGGGCAAATGACCTTGCAAAATTTATTGAAATCACTCGCAGAGGCTGGGATCAAGTTTTTAAAAATCCAGAGCAGGCAGTACAAAATCATATGAAAAAATGGTACCCCAAAGATCGACTCATAGATGGAAATTTTAAATTGACTGAAAAACAACAACTCATTCAATTAAAACTGAGCAAAAGGTATCTTTATGAGGGAGTTGGAGAGAAAAGATTTGGCTTTATGACATCCCAACAATGGGCTTCAAGTATAAAAACTGCTAAATTCAATGGCTTAATCAAACAAACACTTTTACCAAAAGATGTCTATACTGACGAAATTCTTAAATTAGTGGAGTTAAAATGAAAATTAACAACCTGTTTTATTATATCGCTTTTTTCTCTCTAGTTTTAGGGTTTTTAACTACTTTACCATTAATTCAAAGTTCAATCGGATGGAGTGTTGATCAACTGGGAGCTCTACAAAAAGAAAATATTGTTGAAATTTATAAGAATTCTTTTAATGAAAAAAGGCTATATTTAAAAAATCTAAGTAATATTTCTAAAGCTGATGCAAATCTTTCTGGTGCCTATGTTTTATCTAAAGAAAGCAAGGATCCCTTATTGTTAATTGAAATATTAGATAAATTTAAATTGGATTCTAACTTAAGTTATTTTGAACTTATTGACTTAAATAAAATTGAATCTACTAATGAAATTATCAACTCATGTCTTAAAAAACATTTGAATTCAAAAATGAATGAAAACTTGTGTCCTAATCATGATAAAATTATGCTTTCTCTTGTGGCACCTATTTATCTATACGGTGAAAAAGTGGCATTCATGTTTTTTGGTCTCGATTTAAATTTTGATTTATCTTTAAATAATCGAAAAAACCAACTTCATATTGAATCGCTGAAGAATATATCTTCTAATACAAAACTTTATGAGCTCAATGATTTTGCTGTAACCACCAACTTAGAACCTGATTTAAACTCTCTAAAAAATGTAACAGATAGACTGCGATACCTTGTTTTAATGGGTTCAATTTTATCTTTAATTTTTATGGTTGCTTTTATTACACTGATAACAAAAAAATTATTTTTAAACCCCTTCAATTCAATATTAAGGCAGCTAGAAGACGCCTACAAAGCGATTCAAAATAAAAAGCATTATAAGTTTTATTTAAAAACTAATATTGTTCTTGAAAATACAAAATTAGCTGAAACACTGGATAGTTTTTTGGTTAAAATTATTGATTATGGAAATCAGCTAGAAGAAAGCCATCAACAACTTATTGAAAATGAACGAAATGTAGCCATTGGTAAAATCTCACGTCAAGTGGCACATGATATTCGTTCCCCCCTAACTGCGCTTAAAATAGTTGCAAGCAAAGTGAATGAACTTCCTGAAGCTCACCGAAATCTATTACTTTCTGGCGTAGATCGAATTTCTAATATAGCCAATCAACTGCTTGATTCTTATAAAGCAACAAATCTCGAATCACAAACTACAGTTGCAGTTCCTCAAATATCTTATATTTCCAAATCTTTAGAAGAACTCATTCTTCAATTTAGACTTATTTG
>DAIRER010000170.1:0-5090 GCA_036795495.1 Pseudobdellovibrionaceae bacterium
GAATGATTTTATCTGTACCTTCAGGCTGATCTATAAATCGAACGGCATAGTGAAGGCTCGACTTTGCATTTATTCTTTTGTTGATAAAACTTTTTCTTAAAACTTCGGCTTTGACTCGAAAAGATTTTTCATTGTTTTCAAAATGAATAACTATTTGATTTCCTGGGTAAATGAGAGGATCGTTAATCAGAAATGAAGCGCCACCCAGGCTGATGGAAGTTGTTTTTCCAGAAAAGAGTCTTTCTTTATTGTGTGCATAGATAGCTAGCTCTAGATCGACTCGATCATGTTTTCTTTGTTTAAAAACAGTTTTTACCGGGGTGTTCGAAATGATAATATTTCTCATTCGATCATGTGAAAACTCGGGGAGTTCTGCAATCAAGGTCCAACTTTCTAAATGTGAAGCCCAAACGTAGTTATATTCATAAACTTCAGAGTTTTGAATCATTTGAATGATTTGTGTGTATTCAAATGGTCCTTCTTTATTTTCACCTTTTAGAATAAACCACTGTGTATTGGGCGTCATACTCTTCATCCTTTATTGTATAATTGTTACCGGATCAAATGTGATCTGGATGTTTGCATCAGCAGGTGGGATAGCTTGCCCATGAAAGCTGATAGTTAAGTTTGAGGCCTCATACGACCATCCGTCTGTTGCGCTTTCGATGACTTCATTTCCATCCACAAGTACTCGAATACTTGAGGGGACGGGCTCTCTGTTGAGTTGAAAAATTGAAGCCAGTTCAATAATAGAATCAGAAATTATTGATAGAGTTTCTGCAAAATCACTACAAAGACTGATTTTTACACCACCTGTAGCATCGACGAGGTCCATATATCTCTGTCCAACTTTTCTTCCGGTTCCTAGTGCTGTCTTACACGTGTTATCCAATATGGAAATTGTATTCACACTATAGTTTCTGTTGTTAGTATTGCTATTTGTAAAGGTATCTAAAAAAGAAACGTAATTGGATACAGGGTGAATTCGTGAATCCAAAATGTTAGAGATATAGGAGTAGCTACTCCATCCATTCGTCCAATCTGTATGTGAAGCATCCTCTTCATCGCTGACTAGAATAATAGCCAAAAAGGCTCCTTCGCGTCTAAAATCAGAATTCAATGGATTGCTTAAGGTATGTTCAAAGCTTGAGAAGGCTCTTTCATCACCATTTCCAGAAATTCCTTGAGCTATATTTGCCATGAAAACTGTATTCAAATTTGGAGTATCGCGAGTCATAACGCGAACACCGCTGTGGGTTGCCACGCCATCACTTAATCGAGAGAGGTTATTATCATTAGTGTAGTAAGCTTCATAAGCTTCTGTCGTTGTCACAGCCATATGAAAATCGTAATTATTTGCTGCAAATCGAGTGATAAAAGACTGAAAATTTTCAGCCAGATTTTGTTGAGATGTTTGCATGGAGCCCGAGTTGTCTATGACCCAGAGTATATCCATTTTTTTTGGAATATAGTTTGAGGCCTGTTTAAATGATTCTTCTTCGGATAGAAGTGAAAAAGAATCTGCACCTTTGTCGCAAGCAGATAGACCAATGACTGCACTCATTGCTAGTATTGATTGTTTTATTTTTTGATTGAGCATATTTCCTCCTGGCTCTAAGACCTTTATCGGTTAACTTTTGTCTAGTTTAAGGAGGGTTTGTTTGATTTGAAATATTCTGCTAAATGATGGTAATTTAAAGAAATATTAACTTTGATCTCACTTTGGGATGGTCTAAGTTATTGTAATTACACGAGTAAAAAATAATCAACATGACAAAAGATTTTTTAGACGACTAATTCTTTTTCACTTTATTAAACTTTAACTAAGGAAAATCATGACTCCACAGAAAAGCGCGATTATAGTCTAGTCTTATTGAGTTTATGTCGTATTAGCCGAAAAGGATATATGTCCAATATAAAGAGGATTAAAAACCATCCAGAGATAACTCACCATAGAGTTAATTATAAATCTAATTCAAAAAAATTTCTTGAATGGGCAAAATCATTATCATCAAATAAAAATTTTATGACTCGAACTATTGAGTCAATAGATAATGAATTTTCTTTGAAGTATATTATTTTAGTCTATCTGTTTTCTCTCTTGTTAACATCTCTTATGTTTTTTCAAGTCCACGTTCCCTACGATCTTGAGTTGGGACAAATGGTTTCTAAGGATATTTTATCTCCCATGGATTTTCAAATGGTGGACGAGGTCACAACTGAAGATAAAAGAAATAAGTCTGAATCTTTAAGTCAATTGTTTTATGATTTAGATTTGACCAGTTATGATCAAATGGCCACACAACTCATTCAAAGCTTTAAATCGATGAGAAATATAATGGAGGATCAAGGGCTTTTATCTTTAAGAAAGATAAAAGGCCAAAATCTAACAAAAATATTAAACTATAAATCGCAATTTGAAAAAGAACTTGAGATTTCCATACCGGATAATCTTTTCGAGTGGCTTATCGAAGTAAAATTTTCTCACTTGGTGGAAGGTATTTTATTAAGAAATTTGGACCTCTGGTACTCAAAGAAAATTGTAGATAACATAAGTAAGTCGATCCCTTCGAATCACGCCCAAATCGTAGTTCGTGTCGTTCATAAAAGCAGCTTGGGAAAAGAAATTCAAATTAACACGAAGGATCTTACAGATCTTCAAGATCAAACCTCATTTCAATTTCTTAATAAGAGAGGTTTAGCTCAATTGAAACAAAGTGATATTAACAATATGTTAAACTTTGGTAGGTTGTTAATCTCGCCGAATATGTCTTTAAATAAAAAAGAAACAGCTCTGCGTCGGCAATCGGCTCGAGAATCCGTATTGCCCGTGAAAATCGAAATTAAAAAAAATCAAGTGATTATTGGAAAAGACAATGTTGTTCAGCCTTTTCATATGGCAATAATTAATCATATAGAGCTTTTGCAATCTGAAAAAAATAGGTTTTGGTTTGGGATCATCTTGTCATTTGTCCTTACCGTGAGTGTCTTTGTATTTATATCGTTTCTTAAAAGAATCAGTGGGAAGGTTATAAATGTAAAATTTAAAGAAATGATGACCATGATGGTTGTGACTTTACTGGTTATATCCATGGTAAAAATATTTTTATTTGTCGCTGACGAGGCCTTCGTTGATAAATTTTCAGTTTGGATTTCGCCTTCTGCTTTTTTATATGCAGCACCTGTTGCCGCAGCTCCAATGATGGTAGGGCTTTTAATAGGATCTGCTGAGCTGATTTGGGTTTTTACAGTGTTTTTTGCTATTTGTTTGAGTGTCATGGCTGATTTTAACTTTGTTTTTTTAATGATGAGTCTAGTCGGAGGAATTGCTGGAGCTCGAGGTGTTTTTATTTGTCGAAAAAGAAATGATATTTACTGGGCTGGTGTACGTACGGGGTTCGTTAATTTGATTATTGTTGCCTTAATGTTGATGATGATGGGGCTAGATCAAAAATGGACCATTAAGGAAATTATAAGTTCTGCTTTAGCTGCATTTATTGGTGGCATATTGAGCTCATTTTTAACTCAAATTATTATACCATTACTCGAATCCGCATTTAATATAACCACTGACGTAAAACTCTTAGAATTGAGTAATTTGAATCATCCCCTCCTTAAAGAAATGATCGTAAAATCTCCAGGAACTTACCATCATTCTATCATGGTCGGAAGTATGGTCGAAGCGGCCGCAGAAGAAATTGGGGCAAACCCTTTGTTGGGGAAAGTGATGAGTTATTATCATGATATTGGGAAGATGATTCATCCTGAATATTATATTGAAAATCAAAAACAAGGACAGAATCCCCACGATCATATATCTCCATTTATGAGTAAAACACTTCTAATCGCCCATGTTAAGGATGGTGTCGAGTTAGGGCGTAAATACAAGTTAGGAGATCCTATCATTGATGGAATTATTCAACATCATGGAACAACTGTCATATCCTATTTTTATAACAAAGCTCTTGATATGAATTCAAAATCTACAGAGTCTCAATCCTTTGAGGATGAATTTAGATATCCTGGACCCAAACCTCAATTTCGAGAAGCCGCACTCTGTATGTTGGCAGATAGCATAGAAGCGGCAGCTCGTTCTTTAGATGAGCCCACCCCGGTTCGATTAAAAAGTATAGTCCATACTGTTATTCAAAGAAAATTTACGGATCGGCAATTGGATGAGTGTGGTTTGACTTTAACAGATCTTGCTACGGTTGAAAATGCCTTTGTTAAGATTCTTATTGGAATTTATCATCAAAGAATTGACTATCCAAAATCGACTCTAGGAGTGAGCAGTATTAAAGCATGATTACAAATGTTATATATAAAACTGAAAAATTAAAAACTTCTCAACACTGGATTCAAAAAACAGTGCGAGAATTAATTAAATTACTCGAAAAATCCAATATAAGAAATAAGTCATGGCTTAAAAAGAAAGAAATTGTTATTGCCTTTTTAGATCGAAAAGAAATGAAGAAAATTAATTCTCAGTTTAGAAGTAAAAAAAAAGCCACGGATGTTTTAAGTTTTTATTCTGATGATCCTGATTCCATTGGTGAATTGATGATCTGTCCGGAGGTCATTTCAAAACAAGCACTGGATGAAAACATTTCCTTTCAGCAAGAACTAAGTCTTATGATCTTACATGGAATTTTACATTTATTAAAATATGATCATGAGGTAAGCCTTCGCGAAGAAATCATTATGTTTAAAATACAAAACCGTATTCATTCTCAATTAAAAGCAGTGGGGGTTTACTAATGGTAATTTCTGTCGGAACAAAAGGTCGAGACTTTTTAAAATTTGAAACAACAGAAGAGACTTTTCCTTTAAGAGTTCTTCAGTTGGTCGAGATGAGGGGCTGTGATCATTTTTTAAATCAAGTAAAGATCCTTAAATCTAATTCTGGAAAAGACATCAGTTTATGGAAAATTCCTTTCGGATCAAATCATGTGGATCTATTAATTAAAGAACTTATCCTAAAAGTAAGAGGAGAATGGGATCATCCAGTTCAATATGATGAAGTTTGTCACTGTCGTCAAATTTCTGCACAAGATATAGATACGGCCATTGTCTGGGGTGCGCATTCGAGT
>DAIRER010000171.1:0-5066 GCA_036795495.1 Pseudobdellovibrionaceae bacterium
TATCAACGAAACTATAAGAAACAGTCTGTATACCACCGGCATTGGACACCGACCGCGAAGGCTCTTGAGACACCTGTTCAATTTTTGCTTTTTCATTAGTTAAAGTCAAAATTCGAGGAGAAGAAATCACTTTAACTTTATTTTCTTTTTCACTAATTGCCAAGGTCGAAGTAATTGTTCCCAGTAAATCCAAAACACCCACGTTAAGTGATCCCAGAAACGCTCCGCTTTTTTTTGCCTCAGGGTCAATTTTAAACGAAGGTTGCATATTTATTCCAGAACCTGCTTTTATTAATTGACCCGAACTTGACCAATTAACTCCTAAGTCTCTGGAAAAACGTTCGGTTGCCTCTACGATTTTTCCCTCAATTAAAACTTGCAATGGAACGGTATCAAGTTTTTCAATTAATTTAGCCACTCGATCTAAGTGATCTTGAATATCCGTAACCACTAAAGAGTTTGTTCTTAGATCCGATATAACTTTCCCACGAGGACTTAAAAACTCTTTCACATTTTTTTGCATATCATCCATTTTAGCATAGCTGACTTGAAACATTTTAACCAATAATGGTTCAACTGTTTGTTTAGCTTGAGCTAAACGTGTTGCTTCGTCCTCTTCTTGTTTTAAATCTGAAAGTGGCGCTATCCGCAAAACATTTCCTTGCCTAGAATATCCTAATTTTTTGGTCTTCATCAATAATACTAAAGCCTGATCCCAAGGAACTTCTCGCAGCTTCAAACTAATACTCCCACTCACTTCTTCGGCTATAATCATATTCAATCCGCTTTCTTCTGTAATAAAATGTAAAGCATCTCGAACATTCATATTTTCTGTTTCTATAGAAATGGCTTTTCCATAGAAGCGATTATTGTTTGCTAAAAATTCATTTAAGTTGGAACTTGATAATGGAGCAGATCCTCCCACGGATGCCACGGAGCCCGACCCAGAATTTGTAGAAATACCGACTGAAGAATCCATAGAAGTCGATGGGGTTTCCACGCTGGCTTGTTCTGCTATAACACCTGTTGCAGCTACGATTAAAGAATTTCCTTCGTTCTGAACCGCCGGTTGACCGACACCCGATTTAAGCTGAATTACAAAACGAGCCTGAGCTGATCCAGGGCTCTGATAGGCATCAATTGCCCCAAATGTCCCTATGATATCTTTAGAAATAATTGGCCTTTTATACTTTTCAGGAAGAATTACATTTTGAAGTTCAACAATAAATTGGTTGGTTGTTGAGTTCAAACGAGTTGTGAAGGTCGTAGGGCTTTGTGTTTCAATCACAATGGCTCCGCCCGTTTCATTTGGAATCAGTTTCACTCCGGTTACTTTATTTTCTAAATTTACATTGGATACTACTGGTTCGGATGCTGTCTCGGATACTGGTTCTGGTTGAGTTTCTTGAACTACGATAGGAGCAGGTTCTTCTTCGATGACAGGTTGCACTTGCTCTTGAAGTGGGGGCTCAGAGTTTTCTTCAATAGCAACCTCTGTGGGTTTTTCAGCTTCAACTTGAATTTCTTTTGGGGGTTGCTCCTCTTGAGCTTCTTCTTCTAGAGCTAATTCTTCGCCCAAGTCATTTTCTGAATCAGTCGCATCGGTTTCAGCGGACTCTGTTTCAGTTGACTCTGTTTCGGCCAATGGATCCGACTCTGTATCCTCGGAGGCACCGACATCTTCTGTGGCACCGACATCCTCTGAAACTTCAGAGGAGGATTCATCTTCATAGGATTCATCATCAACGGAACGAGTTGCACAACGTGTTAGCAAAGAAAGTAGGCTTAAAAGAATAACAACTTTTCTTAAATTTTTCACTATTGTTCTCCTTGATCAGTTTTATTAAGATCAGTTTCCGTGGATTCCTGAGAATTCGATAAATCACTTTTTAATGATCTTTGTAAATCGGCAGGAGTATTTGCTGAGGTTTTTTTAAGGTTCTTTTTAAATTCAATAAAGCGAATGTCTTTTTCTCTTTTTCCATTTTCTTCATTGACCAGATATTCTACAACCTCAACAGCACCTTCTGTAAAATCTGAAACATAACCACCATAAAGACCCAGTTTAGTTTTTTTAAAAACAACATGGACTGTTCCGTTCGGAATTTTAACCAAAGCCTTTGGCTTTTTAACATTCCATAAAATTCCTACTAATGTAAAATCAGACACATCATATTTTTCAAGATCAGAGGCATTTTTATTGGATGAGTCGCTAGTTACACTTTGCGGCGCAGCTCTCAAAAATGATTTTGGTGGTTCAAAGGGATCTTCTCTTCTAAAAATTGGAGATGTCATTTCAGTAGTCTCTGAAGTAGTGGCAGTGTCTGATTTAGAAGTCGGATCCGAATTAACATTCGACTCTGAATTAGTTGTTGAGTCAGGATTTTCAACAACTTCAGAATCTTGAATTTTATTTGAACTAGCATCTATTATTTTTTCAGAAACGGAACTATCAATTAAAGTTTCTTGTGAATAGGCTTGTCGAAATGGAATAAAAAAAATAATTATCAAAATTAATTTGTTGATACTGTCAGATATTTTTTTTGAGTGATTAAAATTTAACTTTATCATTTTTTACTCTCACCCACAAAACGATAACCTACAACTTCACCTTCAAGTTTTAATATAACCTTACCTTTTTCTAATTGAATAGGATCTGAACCTTCGATCTTAATATTTTGAACACGTGATATACGTTCATTATTACTTATCAAATATATAAATTGGCTAATTTGCTGAAAGGATCCCTTAAGATCTATATTTACAGGTATCTCTTCATGAACTTCTTTTTGAATAATTTGACCTGCGGATTGTTTTTTTACAGATACTTTGGAATCTTTTGAAGCAATATCAATTAGTTTTACAACATCTACACCTGTTAAAGAAGAGGGCAATTTACTAGATATATCTTTATATTCTTGAATCAGTTTATTCACTTGACGTTCGATTCTATCTTTTTCTTCTAAAGTTTTTCGAGTGTCTTTTTCTTTTTCTTCTTCTTGTTGAAGTTGAGTTTTTAAGTTCATAATTTGGTTCGTTAAAGTAGCTCCATCATTATATAATGTAAAATAATAGGCGCCGCTTAAAGCAAGTCCAATTATAAGTACTTTTTGCATTGAGAAAGTAACAAATTGTTCGAGAAGTTGTTGAAAATTCATTTTTCCTTCTCCAATTCGCAGTTAATAGAAAACTCTTTTATAGTTTTTCCTGAATAAACTTTTTCAACAGCTCCTTCAAATACCACTCTTGAAAAGAAAATACTTTTTTGTAATTTATCAATGAATGCTGTGACTTCAGAATCATCATTTGAAAAACCAACGATACTCATTTTTGCTTCATCAAGAACTAATTTTTGCAACCATGTATTGGCCAAAGAAGAATCCGACAACGACGCCTTGACCATATTTAATATATCAATTTCTCTCTGACGCAATTTTGACAATCTATCTAAGGTTGAAATACGATTTTGAAATTGTTTCTCACTTTCTTGAAAAATCTTGATTTGATCGACTGCTTTTTCTTTGTCTCGATTGTAATTTTCTTTTTCAGTTATGGACTGTTGAAGTGTAACAACTTGTTGCTGAAGAAGTGGAATTTGATAATACTCATAAGCGTATAATCCCATTGGAAATAACAAAACTATAAACCCACGTTTTATAGCTTCTGATTTAAATCTAGAGGGATCTAAAAATACTGCAGCTTCATCCACTCGAGTCGCGTCATTTGACGTCGATGACTTTGAGGCCGTTAAAAGATTAATTTTAATCATGATCGCCCACTTTTCTAAGTGCTAATCCTAGTACAATAGCAGAAAATGGTGATATTTTTTCTATATAGTCACTTGAAAACTTAGAGGTGTTGATTTTAATTTTTTTAAACGGATTTATTGGATCTAAGGATAAACCCGCATTTTTTGAAATATTTGAAATCAATCCATTTGTAGCTGCAGAACCACCTGTGTAAAAACATTTTGAGATCTTTGTTCCATTGTTGGATGCAATAAAAAAATCTAAACTGCTTTTGATTTCTTCTGTCACCAAGTCATTGGTTGCATTAATAATACTGTGAACTTCATCAGGAACCTCTCCCCTTTTAGAAGCACTCATTTTTAAAGCTTCAGCCTCTTGTATTGTAATCCCCATGGATTTATGAATTTCATTTGTATAAGTTTGTCCTCCCACGGGAATATCTCTAGCAAAAATAACTTCACCACTATGAACAATACTTAAATTTGTTGTGGAGGCTCCAAAGTTAAAAAGTGCAATGACTTCATTTGAACTTTTACCATAATTTAATTCAAATAAATTTGCTAAGGCAAACCCACTCACATCAAGAATAGAACATGTTAATCCAGCACTCGACACCAATCGTGTGTACTGATTCACAAGTTCATTTTGAGCTGCAACAAGTATTACATCCATAGTATCAGGTGAGTCTGAATTTTTTAAGATTTGATAAACAAGACGAATATTATTTAAATCAAATGGTAAATATTGCTCGGCTTCAAACTTAATCTGATCTTTTAAAACTTTTTTTTCCATTTTGGGGATAGTTATTTTTTTTACAATAACTGAGGTTCCCCACATGGACATGGCAACAAGCTTTGATTTTGATTTTAACTCAGAAGCCATTCCCTCGATCACTGTACTTAAAGCTGCCGTATCTAATAACTCACCCCCAGAAACGGACTGAGGCGGGGTTTGAGAAAAAACAAATGACACCAACTCAACAGAGGATCCACTTACATTCAATTCTGCCATTTTTATTGAGCTTGTACCTATATCGAGTCCAATGACTTTTTTAGATTTAAAAAACATCCTGTTTCTTTCCTAGCTGTAAATCTCAAATCTTACTGATTCAAAGATGGGTCTCTAGAAAAATTATTTCTTGATCAAAGTAGAATGTCAAACAACCCACAGGATCAAAGTGTAGGTATAAATAAATTTAAATACCATTCGGCTAGACTAGACCCGCCAAAGATATAGATAATTGCAGCTAAGGCTAAATAAGGACCAAAAGGTATAACCGTCTTTAGTCCAGTATTTTTACCAACAGAAAGACCTAGC
>DAIRER010000172.1:0-5047 GCA_036795495.1 Pseudobdellovibrionaceae bacterium
ATCATAGGGGGATGATCAAAATAACTTAGGCGTGGGTTTTGTCCCCATACCCAATAATAAGCTTCATCTGAATAAAGAGGAAGTAACAGAGAAATAAGAATTTTTATAAACAATAATAAAAACCAAATTTTCATTAATACTTCAGTTTAATGGATTGTCCTTGTTTTCCGGGGACGCCAAGATCTTTTCCATTTAGGATTAAGTTCGCAGCCCCACCATTTGAGAGATTTAAAGTCAGACCATTTTTACTTTTAAAGGTATGAACTTGTTCAGCTTTAAGTTGTATTTTGCTAAATGTAGTGGCCTCAGGATTTGTTGCATATTGAATTTCAAGTGGCTCTAAGGCTTCTACAATAAGTTCAACATTCATCACCCTTGGCGGTGTTGGGTTTACGACAGGGGCCGGCGTAGGAGTTTGAGCTGGAGGTATTGGTTTTGTTGGAGGTAATGGTTTAGCTACAGGTGGAGGAGCTGGAGTTGGTGGTGTGTTCGATGGCGTGGTTGGAGTTGGTGGTGTGGTTGGAAGAGGTGGAGGAGTTGTTGTAACTTTGGGAATTGTTTGTGGCTTAACTGCAGGAGCTGGTTGTGTTGGTAGTGTTGGGGCCGATATTCCTACGGAAGGATGGGGTTGCGTCAAAACTGGAGTTGCAGTTGGTGTTGCGGCTGATGTCGCAGAGGAACTCGTTGTTGTGGTTGTAGGTGTCGTCGCTGGTGCGGTGGTACCTGTCGTAGCCGCTGTCACAGTCGCTTGAATTGTGGGCTGTTCATTTAAGTGTTTTGAGGCCTCTTTTGCTGGTGATGTGGACTCAACGGGTGAAAGATCATCAATATCTTCATCATTGGAAGCACTCACAACTTGAGCTTCTTTCGTATAGCGTTCAACCTGAGCGTTTACGATATAAATCAAAAAAGCTAAAACCACCATCACACCACTTATTGCAATGGCTTTGAATTGATTTTTGGCATTTACTTTTTCTATAGCAACGGCAGTTTCATTTTTAGGTTTTGCTTCTGGTTTGTTATTTGCTTCTGGGGACTCCGGAGTCACTGCTTCAACAGGGTTTAAGATGGGCTGCGGACGTGTAGATCCCATTTCTTCTTGAAAAAGATTAAGAATCTGGGTTGTATCCATATTTAAATAATTGGCGTAACTCTGAACAAACCCCCTTAGAAAAGTTTTAGCAGGTAGGTTTGTTGTATCACCCTCCTCGATGGCTTTTAAAACTTTCGAATTGATTTTTAGGGAGAGGCTGATTTCATGAATCGAGAGACCCTTATCTTCTCGAACCGTCCGTAATTTTTCACCCGTTTGTTTCATAGTTCTGTACCTTTTTCTATTAAGTCGAGCATCGCTCTGGCTTTTTCTTTATATTTCCCTTTAGGATAAAATTTAATAATTTCATTAAATCTAGTTTTTGCCTTCTCTTTTTCTCCAATTCGAAAATGTGCTATAGCACTATAAAAATGAGGTTCGTCAAAAAGTTCTCTTTGGCAAAGTGAAACGGCTCTATCTAACGCTTCAGCCGCTTTTGCCGTATTGTTAAGTTCAAGGTAGGCTCTTCCAAAAAAAGACTGAGCTAGGCAGTTTTCTGGATTAAACTGAAGAGTTTTCAGAAAGGCCTCTTGGGACTTTAAGAATTCGCCTTTATTAAAATATAACAGCCCTTGATTAATATTTGCTCCCTCTTGGTTGCCGTAGGTTAGGTCATTCATAACAATTTGAAGCTGAGATTGAGCCTCTTTAAATTTCTTTTTTTCAATCAGCACTCGAGATAAATTATTTCGAGCCTCGGTATAGCTGTTGTTTAACTCAATAGCTTTAGTGAAATGTTGAATCGATATGTCTAATTTTTCCCTCATAAAATAAACTAATCCAAGGTTATTCTGAATGATTGGATTCTTGGGGTCTAAATCTTGAGCTGACAAAAGATCTTTAAGAGCGCCTGGCAGATTGCCGGCCTCAATCAGTGAAATTCCCCGATGCATGAAAAGCTCGGCCTTGTCTTTTTTTTCAGAATTGGATACGCAGGAAGTTAAAGTAAGACAAGCGTAAAAACCTAACGAAATCGCCACTACGTTAAAAAAACTTTTTAATTTAAAAAACATAGCTAAAAAGTACCACTCCGAGTTGAGCTGTCAACTCCTTAATCAGGACTGATTTCAATAATCGTCTCCATGTGAGAAGTTTGTGGAAACATTTCAAAAGGTTGTATAGATCGAATATGATAAGTCGAATCATTTTTGGTATTCAGCTTTAACTCATCAAAATAGACTTTTAAATCACGTGCCATTGTTACAGGGTTACAGCTGATATAGAGGATCTTTTGGGGTCGGGCGTGGGCTAAAGACTTCATTAATAAAGCCTCGGCTCCACCCCTGGGGGGGTCCAATAGAACTAAAGAACCATCTGCAATGGCGTGTCGTTTTATGAAGAGTTCAATTGATGAATTTATAAACTCAATAGGTTTTCTTTGGGCCAGGTCACGTCCCCTTTGAGCGAGAGTGCTGTGTTTTTCAACGGCAAAGATTTTAGTTTTTTTAAATTTATCAGAAATTGGAAAAGTAAAATTACCAGATCCAGCATACAGATCATAAATTTGTGTAAAATTTTGATTTTCAATAATCTGAAGAATCCACTCGATCAATTCTTTGTTCTGTAAGCGATTGACTTGAGAAAAGCCCAAATCCTCGTCGGATTCCTCTTCTAGGTTTCGGCACTTAGCTTGTTCTTGTTCATCCAGATAAAATTCAAACTTAAGGGGCGATTCTAAGGTGGCACTTCTATTCTTTTGATTTTGAGTTTTAATTTGTGAAAATAGAGCGTTTAAAGGGGGCTCGGCTATAAGACATTCTGAAATGGGTACAAGCTGGTGACTTCTTTTGGCATAAAAACCAATTTCACCTTCTACAATTTTCGGCTGAATGCGGCTGCGATAATTAAAATTTTTTGGACTTTTACGGATGGGATTTACAGATTTAATTTGTTCTGAAAGAAATTTATTTAAAGTTTCTTGAAGTAAGATTTCTTTTTGCTGCAGTTGAAAAGAATCTGTTAAATGTTGCCAATCACAACCACCACACTCTGTCGCTTTTGGGCATGGAGGAGTTCTGCGCTCTGGACCTGTCTCTAGAATTTGAATAACTTCTGCAAAAAGATGGTTTTTGTGGGCCTCGGTCACTTTAATCTTTAAAAAATCCCCAGGAGCAGCATCTGGAATAAAACACACTATTCCTGATAGTGATTCCACACGGCCAAGACCCCAGCCACCGACAGCAAGTTTGTCGACCCTCACTTCCAGCTCTGTACCTATAAGATCAGAGCTGGATTTTTTTTCTTTGGAGTTCTTCACAGAATTTATAGATTCACGACTTCTTGTTTTTCAAAAAACAAGGAGATTTCTCGAGCCGCTGAAGTTGGGCTATCGGATCCATGAACAGCATTCTCTCCCATTGAATCTCCATGCTTTGCGCGGATAGTTCCTGGGTTTGCTTTTTTAGGATCCGTCGCTCCCATGATTTCACGATTTTTGAGAACAGCATTTTCTCCAGATAAAACCATAACCATTACGGGGGTGGAAGTCATAAATCCAACAAGTTCACCAAAAAAAGGTCGTTCTTTGTGTTCAGCATAGAACTCTTCGCATTTGGATTTAGAAATTTTCATAATTTTTGCAGCTGCAATTTTAAGACCCTCAGATTCAAATTGAGCGACGATGTCCCCAATAACATTTTTTTTCATCGCATTGGGTTTAATAATTGAAAACGTTTGTTCGATAGCCATGTGATCTCCTTATTTCAAAAGTTGTTTTAGGGTTGTACCCATATCTGCGGGACTTCGCACTACTTTACATCCTGCAGCCTCAAGTGCTGCAAATTTTGCTTCTGCTGTACCTTTTCCACCACTAATAATAGCGCCAGCATGACCCATGCGGCGTCCTGGAGGGGCTGAGGCACCTGCAATAAATGCGGCTACAGGTTTTTTAAACTCACGTTTGATGTATTCGGCAGCCTCTTCTTCTGCGGATCCACCAATTTCACCAATCATAATGATCGCATCGGTGTCGGGATCTGCATTAAAAAGCTTTAAAACATCAATAAAATTAGTACCATTGACAGGATCTCCACCAATACCTACACAGGTGGACTGACCTAGGCCCAATTGCGTTAATTGATGAACAGCCTCATAAGTTAAAGTTCCAGAACGAGATAGTACACCAATGCGCCCCGGTTTATGAATCATTCCTGGCATAATTCCAATTTTACATTCTCCGGGAGTGATAACACCTGGGCAATTGGGGCCAATGAGGCGTGTTTTTTTTCCTTGCATAAATTTTTTCACTTTAACCATATCTAATATAGGAATGCCCTCGGTGATGCAAATCACAAGATCTAAATCAGCATCCACAGCTTCCATAATAGAATCAGCAGCAAAAGGAGGGGGTACAAAAACCATACTTGCATTACAGCCCGTTGCCTTTTTTGCTTCTAGAACAGTGTTAAATACCGGAAGGTCCAAGTGTTGAGTCCCGCCTTTTCCCGGGGTGACGCCCCCAACAAATTTCGAACCATACTTTAAACACTGTTCAGTGTGAAAAGAGCCCTGAGAACCTGTGATTCCTTGTGTGATAACGCGAGTATTTTTATTAATCAATATTGACATGAGATTACCCTTTCACAGCTTTCATAATTTTTTGAGCAGCATCGGTCAGATCACTGGCCGGAGTGATATTTAGCCCACTCTCCTGGAGCATTTTTTTACCAAGATCCACATTGGTCCCTTCAAGACGGACGACTAAAGGAACCTTTAGGCCCAGCTCTCGAGAGGCGGCAATGACACCTTCTGCGATAATGTCACATTTCATGATTCCACCAAAAATATTCACCAAAATCCCCTTTACGTTGGGATCTTTTAAAATAATTTTAAATGCATTTGTCACTTTTTCTTTTGTTGCGCCTCCGCCGACATCTAAAAAGTTTGCCGGCATTCCTCCATGCAACTTAATGATATCTAGTGTGGACATGGCCAAACCCGCTCCATTGACTAAAC
>DAIRER010000173.1:0-5037 GCA_036795495.1 Pseudobdellovibrionaceae bacterium
TCCGGCTGTTCTTGACCCTACACTACAGCCCCTCGAGGCCGTCCTGCGTAGCAATTTTTGGCTGACCATTCATGTGATGACAATCACGATCAGCTATGCGGCTTTCTTTTTAGCGTATGGTTTAGGAAATGTTTCGTTAATTTATTTTCTTAAAGACGAGTCCAAGAATATAAATAAAATTAAGCCCATAACTATGGCTATTTATAGAAATATTCAAATAGGAGTTATGTTTTTAGCTCCAGGAATTATTCTGGGTGGAGTGTGGGCTGACTATGCTTGGGGGCGTTTTTGGGGCTGGGACCCTAAAGAAATTTGGGCGTTGATTGCTTTATTAGGCTATCTGGCTTTATTGCATGCTCGTATTGCGGGATATATCAAAGATTTTGGTATGGCCGTTGCTGCCATTTTTACTTTTTCGTTGGTTATTATGGCTTGGTATGGAGTGAATTTTGTATTGGGTGCAGGTCTTCATTCTTACGGATTTGGTGCTGGTGGAGTCGAGTACGTAACGGGATATTTAGTAATCCAAGCAGCTTTTGTTTTATACGTAGCCCTTGTCCGTAAACAAAATAAAAAACCTGCAACACTTTAAGTAGCGTTGTCAGCAAATTATAATCAGTTAGAATGCATAGCCAAAAGCCCTATCTGAGATTTTTTTGAGTGTTTTTCCTGTGGCTTCATACTCGGCCCTTGCCAAGTCGGATAAGCTTACGACGCCGATCAGTCGTTTATTTCTATTAAGAACCGGCATTCTTCGAACCGCTTGTCGACTCATGGATTTAGCCACCTCGTCGAGCTCTTCGTCCTCAAAACAGTAATACACGGCCTTAGTCATTGCTTCTTTCACCGAAGTGGACTCAGGGTTATATCCCGAGGCTAAACAGCGAATCACAATATCTCTATCTGTGATCATTCCTACTAAGCGGTCATTCTCTTCTACCGGGAGGAATCCCAAATTGTATTTCGACATACGTTCCGCAGCGTCACGTATCGTCGAGTCTGACCTAACCAACTCCACCGGATAATTCATACAATGTTTCACTTCCATAAAGCACCTCCTGTAAAAATAAAACAACGAACCTAATTATAGGCTCGTGCCATTCTTGGGCCAGATTTTAAATCGTGTTCCTTTGATTTGATCCATTTTTTGAGTCATAAAGGCACAAGCAAAATAGGCTTAAAGAAGTTTTTGCAGGGTCAGCCTCCTATCGAGGCTGACCACGGACTGCGAGTTTAGGATAATGAATTTGAAAAGAGCATTTCGCGGTATTTGGGCAGAGGCCAAAACTCATCAGCCACTAGATTTTCGGCGATATCACAGGATTCTCGCAATTTAAAACTTAAGGGTTGAATCTCATGGGCTAATTTTTTCATTTTTTCGGCCTCGTCGTGCAGCTCTCGAACTTTATTGACAGCCATTTGCAATTCATCTTGCAGATTAAGAATAGCTAGATACGCCTTTTCTAATTGAGAACTGCGTTCGGTATGTTTGGTTTTTAAAGTCGATAAGTTGAGATAGGTATGAGTTGTACCCAAAGCTGTAATTTGTTTTTCTACCGCGGGCAGAACATAGGTTTGAACCAATTCAAGAAGCGTATCAATTTCAATATCGATGGTCTTAATATAACGTTCTACGCTGATATGATAGCGGCTCAGAATTTCCTCTGTAGAGAGAACTTTTTCTGCACTTAAAAAGGCAGTGGCTTTTACATCTTTGAAAACTTCTAAGGCTTCAGCGGTGGTGTTCAATACGGGAAGGCCTCGGCGTTGAGCTTCAACTTTCCATTCCTCCGAGTAGCCATTGCCATCAAATCTCACTTTCTTAGATTCCTTCACAAACGAACGAATTAAATCCATGATCGCTTCATCACGTGAATTTTTTGTTTTTAAAAGAGTCTTTAGCTCTGCACTTGCCGAGCGGAAAGCAGCAGCAGCTGCTGTATTCAGAATCGTCATCGGAACGGAAACAATGGCAGAAGAGCCGACCGCTCGAAATTCAAATTTATTTCCCGTAAACGCAAAAGGACTTGTGCGGTTTCGATCCGTATAATCTTTAGAAATATTCGGAATTTTTCCAACGCCAAGGTCAATAATTTGAGCTTCAGTGGCTTGAGCGGACTTTCCCTCTTCAATTTCGTTAAGGATTTTTTCAAGCATACTGCCTAAGAAAACAGATATAATCGCCGGTGGTGCTTCGTTGGCTCCTAGGCGATGATCATTTCCGGGGCTGGCAATGGATGCTCTCAATACAGCCGCATGATCGTGAACGGCCTTAAGGACAACGGACAAAACGGCCAAAAATCTTAGGTTTTGATGAGGCGTTGATCCAGGTTCAAGTAGGTTTTCACCTTTATCATTGGAGAGACTCCAATTGTTGTGTTTTCCGCTGCCATTGATTCCGGCAAAAGGTTTTTCGTGCATTAAGCAAACAAATCCATGTTTTAAAGCCACTCGTTTAAGGACTTCCATGGTGAGAGTGTTGTGATCAGATCCAATATTGACGTCTTCAAAAATCGGAGCAATTTCAAACTGACTAGGGGCCACTTCATTGTGGCGAGTTTTAGCGGGAATCCCCAGTTTAAAAAGTTCTAACTCGGCATCTTGCATATATTTTTTCACACGTGTGGGGATCGATCCAAAGTAATGGTCTTCTAATTGTTGGCCACGTGTTGAAGGGGCTCCTAAAAGAGTTCTTCCAGTCATAATCAAATCAGGTCGAAGTGAAACAAAGTTTTTATCAATAAGAAAATATTCCTGTTCCGCACCCAGAGTGGCTTGAACTTTTTTAATGTCCACATCTCCAATTAATTTTAAAAATTCACAGGCCTCTGTATTTAATGCTTCCACAGAACGCAATAAAGGAGTTTTACAGTCTAAGGCTTGTCCGTGATAGCCAAAAAATACGGTAGGAATACAAAGTGTTTTTCCGGCATCATCTTCAATAATAAATAAAGGAGATGACGGGTCCCAAGTGGTATAACCTCTGGCTTCAAAGGTAGAGCGCATCCCACCGCTTGGAAAAGAAGACGCATCCGGTTCACCTTGGATCAATTGAGAGCCCGTAAATTTTTCGATGACTTTGAGTTCAGAGTGAAAGTTCGTTTGAATTGAAATAAAAGCATCATGTTTTTCAGCCGTTAAACCTGTCATGGGCTGAAACCAGTGGCTAAAGTGAGTGACTCCTTTTGCGACAGACCATTCTTTGACCGCTGAAGCAATGGCCTCGGCTGTTTCCTTGGGAAGTTTTTTGCCATGATCAAGGGTTTTTAAAAGATTTTGATAAGCATCTTTTGGCAGTTTGTCCCGCATTTGGGCCAGCCCAAATGTCATAGAACCAAAAAAGTCAGAAATGGGGGCATTGGTTCCACCTGGTTTTTCAACTGTAATTTCTTTTGTGTGAATGGCTTCTTTAAGTGCAGAGGCGCGTAACCCCGAAGAAATGGATTTATGACCCATAAGTGAACTCCTTTTTTTGTTTCTGCGGCAAAGATCTAGAATCAGAACGCCTATGGGTGTTCTATAAGATATCTCTAGCGCAAAAGTTAAAGTAAACGCTCTCCAAGAAATTAATATTTTTAAACAAAACTTCTGGAAAACTGGAATAAGACTAGCAGAAAACTTGTTAACATTGCAAAAGATGATTTTTGTGCGGCTGAATTTCTAACCACTTGCGACACTGCGTCGTTTTATCGATAGTTTTAAGCTATGAATTCATACAAATAATTAATTTTACCTTTATAGAAAACTCACGTAGTCTGTTTTTCAGAGAGCTAAATAGAAAATATATAAGTAAAACATAAACTCAAACATAAAGGAGAACGACTATGAACACATTGATCAACACAAAGATACCTGACTTTAAAGTGCAAGCTTATCATAATGATAACTTTAAGACAGTTTCACAAGAGGACCTAAAAGGAAAGTGGTCTATTTTCTTTTTCTATCCAGCAGACTTTACTTTTGTTTGCCCTACAGAGTTGGGTGACATGGCTGATAAATACCCTCAGTTTAAAGAAATGGGCGTTGAAGTGTATTCTGTAAGTACGGACACTCATTTTGTCCATAAAGCATGGCATGATGCTTCAGAGACAATTAAAAAAATTAAATACCCAATGCTTGCGGATCCAACTGGATTTTTATCAAGAGCTTTTGGTGTGCATATTGAAGATGCCGGAATGGCTTATCGTGGAACCTTCGTCGTTAGCCCTGAGGGAATGATTAAGTTAGCTGAAATTCATGACAACGGAATTGGTCGAAATGCAGATGAGCTTTTAAGAAAAGTTCAAGCAGCTCAGTTTATTGCAGCTCATCCCAATGAAGTTTGCCCTGCGAAATGGCACCCCGGAGATAAAACATTAAAGCCCGGTTTAAATTTAGTTGGTAAAATTTAGTTTTTATTTTATCTCGTGAAAATATAAAAAAATTTCGAGCGCAGGGTTTAAAGTCTGCGCTCGTTTTTCAAGAAATCTAATAAGGAGGATCCCATGATCGATCAAGAGCTTAAAGAACAGTTAAAAAATGCCTTTGCTTCAATAGAAAAAAATATTGAATTGGTCTATGCTCCGAGCGCTCATGAGGACCAGTCTTCTTTGATGGATTTGTTGCAGGGAGTGGCCTCAACACATGCTAAAATCTCGGTACGACCTCTGGCCGATTTAGATAATCAAGCCACAAATAAAAATCCAGATAAAAATCCAGATAAAAATCCAGATAAAAATCCAGATAAAAACGTCATTCCTCAGTTTAAAATATTTGTTGAAAATAAGCCCACAGGAATTTCTTTTAAGGGAATTCCGACAGGTCATGAGTTCACTTCATTGATCTTGGCGATTTTGAATGCCGGTGGGAAAGGAAAACTTCCTGATCAATCCTTGATCGATCGTATTGTTCGCCTGAAAGGGCCTATACGAATTCAGACCTATATTTCTTTAACCTGTGAAAACTGTCCCGATGTGGTTCAAGCCTTAAATCAAATGTCTTTGATTCATCCTGATTTTCAACATGAAATGATCGATGGGGCCTATGTCCAAAGTGAAA
>DAIRER010000589.1:0-1028 GCA_036795495.1 Pseudobdellovibrionaceae bacterium
ACTCGAGAAGCGAGCAAATCTAACATTAAATCGAGCAATTTAATATCTTTGACGTTCTCTAAATCTCTTACGTCTTCACGAAGGATTAAATCTCTTCGTTGTCTTCTCCAACGTTTGGCTTGTGTTGTGTCGCCTTCGATATAAACCTCAGGAAAACCTCCGAAATCAAGCAAACGCTTTAAAGCCTTTTCGTTGCTTATATTCAAAGGATGCTCAGCTAGGCAAAAAGGATGGAGGCGCCAAAGATGGTATCTTCCAAAAAGGGAATCGCCCCCTTTACGAAAAACATCTAACCGAGCACTTCCTGTAAATAAAAAACGAATTTTTTCTGGGTTTTTGTCAAAAATTCCCTTAATCCAATTTTTCCACCTCGAGTACTTATGAATCTCATCCAGGACAATGAGCTGCGAAGTTTCGGTCCAGTCTGTTTTTAAGATCCTTTTGCGGTCTTCTGAGTTGTCCCAGCTTAGGTACTCCGAAGGTGAAAATGACTTCAAAACAGCTTTTGCAAATGTTGTTTTTCCACTTTGACGGGGGCCACTTACGGCAACCATCTTTTTTTTTAGATCTTTTATTGTAAATTTATGTAGATATCTCATGTATGACAAAATGAACCTGTAGGTCGTTTTTGTCAAGACAAATATGACCTACAGGTCGTTTTTGTCAATCCTCAAACTGTCAGAGCCCAGGTTATTAAAAAAAGAATTAAAGATTTGTAGAGTTCGACCTTGCTGTTTTTCGCAAAGTTGTACTTTGCGATTTTTAAGATTTTGATTCCAATATAGGATTTTTTCTGGGGCTTGCGTGTTTGGAACACGGATTGAAAATTCTGAAAATTCATTTTTATTTGTTTTAATAAGATCTAAAGTTCCATAGGTCTTTTCAGATAACTCAAAGATCCATTCTTCATAAGTAAAAGGGCCAATCTCTGTTGTCTGAATTTGATCTAATGGATGTCCCAGATCCGATAGAATTTTTTTTTTAAGTGGGACCATTGATTTATGACTGAATTGCTTTTGTTGTTAATT
>DAIRER010000174.1:0-4997 GCA_036795495.1 Pseudobdellovibrionaceae bacterium
GATCCAGGCTTACAAAACTTATCGTCAAACCTAGACAAAAGTTTATCCCTCAAAAATAAAAATTATTTTTTAATTTTACTCTCTTCGTCAATGTTACATTTTGAATCAAAATACCTTAAAATGATGTGCAAAAACATAGTTCTAGTTAGAGATAATATAATACAAATTGATAATAGAAACTTTTCGTTTATTATAAGTCTAATTTTGAGACAATGACGAAAAGTTCAGACCCTACTCATTTAAAAAGGAGCTCCAATGAAACTAAAAATTAAACCCTTCTTTGATCACCCTACTTATACTTTAACTTATGTTGTCTATCATGAAGACTCAAGGGATGCTGTGGTTATTGATCCCGTGCTTGATTACGACCCCTCTTCTTCAAAAGTCTCACAGAAATCCTTTGATGAAGTTTGTCAGTTTGTAGACTCCCATAAACTCAATCTTCTTTACGTTTTAGAAACCCATGCTCATGCTGATCACCTTTCAAGCTCACAATACTTCAAAGCCAAATACCCAAATATAAAAATTGCCATAGGTGAAAACATTAAAAAGGTTCAAGAAGTTTTTAAAGATATTTTTAATTTAGGATCAGGGTTTAAAACCGATGGCTCACAATTTGATATTTTATTAAAAGACAATGAAGTCCTTAATGCAGGAACTCTAAAGTTCAAAGTCATAAATACACCAGGCCATACTCCTGCATGTGTTTCCTATTTAATTGAAGATGCCCTATTTGCTGGAGATACTTTATTTATGCCCGACTACGGAACAGGTCGATGCGACTTTCCAGCGGGTGATGCCAGTATCATGTATCAATCTATCACCAAGCTTTACAATTTGCCAGATTCAACACGTGTATTTGTAGGTCATGACTATCAACCGGGTGGAAGAGGCGTTGAATTTGAAACTTCTATTGGAGAACAAAAAAATAAAAACATACAATTAAATTCAAAAGTCACAAAAGAGGAGTACGTTAGCTTTAGAGAGAAAAAAGATAAAACCCTAGCTGCTCCAAGGCTTTTACTACCCAGTGTGCAAGTGAATATTCATGCCGGCCAATTTCCGAGCCCGGATTCTAATGGAGTTAAGTATTTAAAAATACCCATCCGCTAGAAGTTCTTATTTGTTTATTTTTGGTATAAATCCGCCCTTGAAAGTTAAAACTTGCTTAGCCCAATAATCAAAGGCCTCTTCAGAAGAGGGCCTTCTGGCTTCGATTAACTTACCCTCTTTATGTAGGGTCTCAATCAAAGTTTTAACCTGTTTTAAAGTAACATCGGTGTGTTGAAACTTTAAACCAATTCCTAATTCCTTTAGACGGTCATGAATAATAGACTCAGCGGGGATCTCAAATTGAACCCCTAAATTTTCAAAGGAAATAACAACCAGAGAATTATCCTTTGGTGGATTCGTCATCGTAATAAAAGCTCCGCCCTCGGAAATATTTTTTAGCATTCCTTTAGTTTTTTGATCTTCAAAAGAAACCTGAACTTCTTTTTCAAAATTATAACGAGGTTTGCTTTCCCACCATCTTAATCGTGGATCAAAATAAATAGCTCGCACTGCGGGAATGAAAAAATAACTAACAACGCCAATATTAATTAAATACACCATCACGATAGGCCATGCGGTTAATAAACCACTTTGTTGATACCAAAAGATTGTGGCAGTGACGAGGGTATAAACCATCAAACCGATATATAGAAAAAAACTCCATTTTCTACAGATCAGAATCAAATAGCCAGAAACAATCGGAATCAATATAAATGAAACAGTATCCGCATAGTTATGGGGTTGAATCCGATCGACTAAGTTCTCCCAAATTCCTATAGAATTCACATAGGAACTCAAAAAAATATTTCCAATAGGCGCTATAAAGTGCGCAATAGCCAAAATAATAATGCTCCAAGGTTTTTGTCTCATAGTTGGCATTATCGTATCAATCAGGAATCCTGACAAATTAAATTTTATTCATGTGATTTCTTCTAGACCTCTGTCTGTATTGCAATCATATTTCAAGATCATGAACGGATTGAACTTCCGAGTTTACTGTCGGAATTATTAAATTTTCTTCATGATCTGGCGTACTTTGCAATAAATTTGGCTGCAATTCTTTTAAACGCGATTTTCCAACAAACCAATAGTAAAGAACAGGAACCGCAAATCGACTTAAAATCGTTGCAGCAATTTCACCAAACATCAAACTAATGGCAAGCCCCTGAAAAATAGGATCTAAAAGCATAACCGAACTTCCTACAACAACTGCCGCCGCTGTCATTAACATGGGACGAAATCTCAACACACCGGCAGAAACCACCGCGTCTTTTAAATTATATCCCTCTGTCATTTGGTGCTCGATAAAATCCACAAGAATAATCGAGTTTCTGACAATAATTCCGGCCCCAGCAATAAAACCAATCATCGACGTTGCCGTAAAATAAGCCCCGAACAACATATGCCCTGGGACAATTCCAATCAAACTTATTGGAATCGGAGCCATAATGATCAGTGGAATGGTATAACTTTTGAACCAACCCAAAACTAAAATGTATATCAAAACCATCACGACAGCAAAGGCAGCACCTAAGTCTCTAAACACTTCATAGGTAATGAACCACTCACCATCCCATTTTATGATGGGCTTTTCCGTATTCCACGGCACCTCTGCGGTTTGAGTTTCGTATTTAATTTTATCGCCTAAATTTAAAATTCCATAAACAGGGGCTTCTTCCTCACCAGACAACTCACTTAAAACGTAAGAAACGGGTGTTAAGTTCTTTCGATATAATGTTTCTGTTTCAACCAATTTGGGTTCTTTTAAAACTTTACTTAAAGAAATAACTCCAGATTCAAAAGAGGGCACATTTTGACCTTGAAATGGATTTAAGCTGGAACGAATAGACTGTTTTACTGAAAAATCCACTGTTACTTCTTCTGGCCCACTCACATCAGACAAAGAAAACAAAGGAACTTCTGAAAATAACATTTGCCCTGTACCAAAAGAAAGCGAAGCTTTTGTCCCCAAAACGCCTCCCATATAATGATCATAACGATACTGCAATCGAGAACGGCTTTTTCTTAGAGTTGAATCCACATCAACAAATCCGGTTTGAGTTTTAAAGATTTGCAATACCTCTTCAGAAACTCTTTCTCGATCTTCACGTGAGGGACCGTAAACTTCAGCGACCATAGTCGCCATAACGGGAGGACCTGGTGGAATTTCTAATACCTTTGAAATTGCTTTTTTAGAATTTGCAAAACTCTCGATTAAAGGGCGCAATCGATTGATAATTTCATGACTGCTTTCATCTCGATCCTTTTTATTACTCAGCTTAATTTGAAAATCCGATTGATAATCGGTTTTTCTTAAATAGGTGTGTTTAACCATTCCTGAAAACGAATAAGGAGCCGGTTCTCCAGAAAATATTTGTACTTTTTCAACATGCGGAGATTGTGCTATTTTTTCAGCTAATTCTTTAGACCATTCCATATTTACAGCAAGAGGTGTGTTCGTAGGATAATCCACTGTCACTTGAAATTCGTCTTTATTGTCAAATGGAAGCATTTTTACTTTAACATCTTTCGTAAAAAGCAAGGCTGAAGAAAATACCAAAAGTAAAACTGAAAACACTCCAAATTTAAAAGCATTTCTTCTGTTCTTTAAAAGCCAGTCAATAATGACTTTATATTTTTTATCTAAGTAGCTTTCTTTGGCATCCTCTACATGATTCTCTTCTTTTTTTAACAAACGCACGGCGGCCCAAGGAGTCACAATAAAAGCTACAAATAAAGATAAGATCATCGCCAAGCTGGCTCCGACAGGAATGGGTTTCATATAAGGCCCCATCAATCCCCGTACAAAGGCCATAGGTAAAATCGCAGCAATAACAGTAAAGGTGGCTAAGATTGTGGGATTACCAACTTCTGAAACCGCACGAATCGTGGATTTAACCAAACTATCTTTATGATTCATACGCAGGTGTCGCTCGATATTTTCAACAACAACAATGGCATCATCGACTAAAATTCCAATTGAAAAAATAAGAGCAAAAAGAGTTACCCGATTCAAGGTGTAACCCATAAAGTAGTAAATCGCGATGGTTAAAGCCAAGGTCACCGGAATTGCAATTGCAACAACCAAGGCCGAACGAATCCCCATAGCCAATGCAATTAAAACGGATACAGAGAATGTGGCCAACAAAAGATGTTCGATCAATTCCACAGTTTTTTCATGAGCCGTATGACCATAATTTCTCAAAACAGAAAGTTTGATATCCGAAGGTAATTTTTTAGAAAAAACTTCTGCATGATGCAACAACTGCTCCGCCAAATTAACAACATTTGTTCCTTTACGTTTTGCAAAAACAATCGATACAGCAGTTTCAGACTTTCCAGACTTATCAATCAACAAAGATCCACGGGTCACTTCTTCAGGCCCATCTACTACTTGAGCTATATCTTTGATTTGAACAACAGCTCCCCCTTTTTGAGCTACAGCAATATGTTCAATATCTTTTGCTGATTCAACTCGTCCGCCGACCTCCACATCATAGACTTCTTCATTTCCCCAGGTTTTTCCGACAGGTCCAAAAGCATCATTTTTCGTCAGCGCATCCGCTACCTCTACTAATGAAACTCCACGCTGCGACAACCTTTGCGAATCCACAATCACTCGAATAGATCTTTTTCGACCTCCCAAAAGTTCCACACGGCTTAAGTCAGGAGTGCTCGATAAATCCCGAGCCAATGGAGCGATTAAGGTTCTTAGATCAAAGTCATTTTTTTCTGCAGAACTAAAGGAAAGAATTAAAAAGGGAACATCATCAATACTATATGATTTTACTTTTGAAGCCTGGGCCATGATTGGCAACTGACTTTTTATTTCTGCCAATTTATGATGAATTTTTAAAATGCTGGGTTCCAACGGCTCACCCACCTTAAATCTGACTGTGACAAGACTCACATGGGGAGAACTCGCAGAATAAACATATTCTACA
>DAIRER010000590.1:0-1019 GCA_036795495.1 Pseudobdellovibrionaceae bacterium
TCTTTCGAAGTGCTTAGTGATAGTCATGATTTTATAGGCTCTGTTGTTCAAATATACTAAACAGAATGCACAAAAAAAACACCCCGATAGAGGTGTTTAATTTATTAAATCAGTGAATACGCTTAATATTCATCTTCATTAAAGAAGAAGTCTTCTTTGGTAGGATAATCAGGCCAAATCTCCTCGATGTTTTCGTAGGGTTGACCGTCGTCTTCCAATTCTGACAAATTCTCAATCACCTCATTTGGAGCTCCTGACCTTATAGAAAAATCTATCAATTCGTCTTTAGTTGCTGGCCAAGGGGCGTCTTCCAAATAAGAGGCAAGTTCTAGTGTCCAGTACATATTCCCACTCGTTTTAGTTAAAAATCCTTTTAAATTTGGCTGCAAAAGTATAAAAAACTTTGACAGTAAAACGCAATTAATAAAAAAAATTGTCATAAATTCCCTAAAAAAACATTAAATAGAGCTATTTGCTTAATTTTCAGCATTTTAATTTTTTATAAATGACCAATTTTGCCAACAAAAAACTTTTAGAAATCTGTTGTTTTAGTCTAAAATCATGTAAAAATGCCGAGTTGGGTGGTGCGGATCGAGTAGAGCTCTGTGGAGGTTTTTTAGAAGGCGGCACTACGCCAAGTGCAGGTCTTTTGAAGTCTGTTGTTGAGCAAGTAAATATTCCAGCCTATGTGATGATTCGGCCTCGAGGGGGTGATTTTCTGTACAACGAGGACGAAATGCACGTAATGATAGCCGACATTAAACTGCTTAAAGAATATCAGCCAGCTGGTTTTGTGATAGGTATGCTTTTGGCAAATGGCGAGATAGATTTAGTGGGTAATGCTAGATTATTGGAAGCTATTGGGGATTTCCCAGTTACATATCATAGGGCTTTTGATATGTGCAAACATCCACATTTAGCCATTGAGCAGCTTATTTCACTTGGGATAGAAAATGTTTTAACATCTGGTCAGTTTCAGACGGCAATTGAAGCTGTTCCTAATCTAAAAGAATACAAAC
>DAIRER010000175.1:0-4928 GCA_036795495.1 Pseudobdellovibrionaceae bacterium
AGACGTGTTGGTAATAGTAAGTGAGCTATTCAGCGAACCATTAAATGATTCTGCCAAAAAATCAAGAGTCGATGAATTCGTAGAGCTAATGATTTGTCCATTTGGCAGATAGCATAGTCCATTTGTATTATTTAAAGTTGAGCCCGAAGGACAGATTACACCTACTGCCGGCCCAGGCACTGGAATCGGCGCTCCACCACCATCATTTTTATTGTTACAAGCCACCATTGAAGTGATGACATATATACTTAGGATCCCAAAAAATATTTTAAATAATTCCTTCTTTTTCATAAAAACCTCCATTAATCTTTCTATAAAGGTCTTATTCATAAATTGTGCCAATGAATTATTTTTGAATTTAAAACCATTTAATTAGGTTTTAAAGATTGAACTGACTCAATTTGAGACAGTTTTCTAAAATTTATTTAATTTACTTTCAAAGAAAGCTTCGTTTGAATCGGAATTGAAAGAATTTCTGCCTAAACTTTTGACAGTTCAAAACGAGATATGTCACTTTGAACAAATTTTTGCTGATTTTAACTGTGACTTTTCCATTTCTAAGATTTTAATTTCGATTTTTATAAGATTTATCCGCTCAATATATGTAGATAGAATCCGCTCAAGCCGAACCCCTTCGACATATCCAAAGGTCACAGTGTTGCTTAAAAAAGAAGGGCCCTCCTTAATATACTCTTTTTCTACAGAATCTAAGGCTTGTATATATTCTGAAATTCTAAGCGCTCGACTATAGGCTTCGTTTTTTATATTATTGATATCAGAAGTTCCTAATGTCGTAAGCTCTTTCTTGAGTAGGGAATTTTCATAGGGTGACTTTGAAATATCATATTGAAATAATGCAATTGCAGGCCCTATTCCTATAGCAAACACTGAACCGACGCCGGCCTTAACGGCAATCACCGTACTTCCTGAGACAACCCCAGCAGATCCAGCAGCCGCTCCCGCCGCAAAATACCATCCACCAAGGGCCCAAATACCGGCAGAACTTAATGCAAATCGAGGCAAAACCTTAGATTCATAATCTGACTTTAAATTTTCGAAAACCATCTTTTGACTCTCTAAATTCCTTAAGAGAACTTCATTGCGATTTTTCAAAGTATTTAAATATTTAAAAGTCTCTTCGGATTGATGAGCTATATTTTGATTATTAAAACAAACATTTCGAGGCTTTAACCCTGGCTGTAAAGACTCATCAGCAAGACTGATCGAGCCTAGGCTTAAAGTTAGTATTAAAAACAGAACCTGAATATTAATAAATAATTGTTTCATTTTTCACCCCATCCAATTTGGATAGGGTTTTACCAGAAACTCGACTCTTTTCGCTAGAATAAACTTATCAAAATGTATTTTTTATTCGCCAACCACTGAAATCACGGCAGGCTGACTAAAAAGCTCAGCGGCCAAGTCCCTAACAGACTCGATCGTTACGCCATAGTAACGATCTGATACCTGCAAACCCTCTTCTGGGTTGTTTCCATAAATCTCATCAAATAGAATCATCTGACAAAGATTGTTCTTTTTTTGAAGATCTATGTCGTGACTTCCGATCAAGTACCGCTGGGCACGTTCAAGTTCAAGCGGAGATATTTTTTCTTGCGCTATTTTTTGAAATTCTTCTTTAAATTTTTGCAAGGCTAACTTTGTTTTATCCGGAGAGCAGGCAATA
Organism: Pseudobdellovibrionaceae bacterium; assembly: GCA_036795495.1. GTDB lineage: Bacteria > Bdellovibrionota > Bdellovibrionia > Bdellovibrionales > Bdellovibrionaceae > DAIRER01. Next base: position 1,685 of record DAIRER010000175.1, read on the forward strand.
TATCCCCCAAAATACCCCGTCTCTATTCCCATCAATCGGATCGGAGCTACGGTGTAGGCTAAGGAAAGTTTATCACGCAATTCAATAAATAAGCGCCCCCCCTGCCCTGCCAATACCGCTTGCAAAATATCTAGGGTGTATCTTTTGGGATCCGTAACTGTAATCCCTCGGTAACCACAAACTAAATGAGTTTGTTCTTTTTTAAGTTTTTTGTGGATGTAAATTTCTTCCTGAATTGGATCTAATTTAAAATTCGATTTTTGAGAGCCTCCGGGATTCAGCTGAAGGTTCAATTTTTTTGCGTAGTCTATCCATTTTTGATTCTCTACATCTCCAACCACACACATTGTGAAATTTTTTTGTTTTAATAAATCTTTATAAAACGACACAAGATCTGAGGTTTTCATTTGAGAAATGGATTCCACCGAACCCAGGGGGTCTTTAGAGTAGGGATGGCCCTTAAACATAGCCTTTGAAAACTCTAACATCGCAATCTGTGCGGGGTTATCTTCTCTCGATTTAATTTGATGAATTAAAACTTGTTTCTCACGCTCAAGAACTGAGGTTGAAAATTCAGGATGAACTAAAACTTCTTCAAACAATTCTTGCATCTGCCCCTCAAAGGGGGACAAAAATTCCATTTCTAATCCTGAGGAGTTCTTTCCTGAAAACGGAGATAATGAAGCCGAAAGCAAGTCCAATCGGTGCAATAAATCCTGCTCTTTATATTTTTTTGTGTCACTCATCCATACCCGAGAAAAAAGTTCTGCAGTACCGGGTGCCGCATCGGACTCCAATCGAATCCCACCTAAAAATGCCAATTTAACAGAAACACTGGGTAATCCCTTTTGCTGTTGTAATAAAATTTTTCCACCACTGGATAAAGTTTCCTTTTTTAAGGGGATCGCCTGGGTCGTTTGAAATGTTTGAATTTTTAAAGACTTTAACTGCTTAAGAGTTTGATGGGCCTCAACTGATTTTTCTGATTTTTTAGCTTTATTATTTTTTTCTTTTAAAGAAAGTTTTTGATTTAGGGATTTTTCAAAAGATTTTAAAAAGATTTTGGCCAGATTTTTATTTTCTTCTATTTTTTCGTTAGAACTTATGGAGATGGACAGAGTTTCTTTTTTTAAATATTTTTTGGCAACTTTATGAATATCCATCGGAGTTAATTTTTTAATTAGATTTAAATACTTTTTAAAATACTCATGATCATTCATATAAAGTTCATTACTGCCGGCCTTGCTCGACAAACTGTCCACGGTTTCTAAAGAATAAACCTCGTGGGCTAAAAAATTTACGACGGCTTTTTGAAGCTCTTCTTCACTGGGGCCTCTTAAAAGCATTTCATTTAATTCGATTTGAATACCTGCAAATATTTTTTCTAGTTTCCCTTTTTCATAACTTGCAGAGACGGCAAACAGACCATCATCCTGTAAAGTATAAGCAAATGAACCACAAGAGGTGGCCAGAGCTTCTTGTATTCTTAATCGTCGCATAAGTCTTGAAGAGTCCCCCTGACCTAGAATCATCGAAAGAACATCTAAAGCCGGCACATCTTTGTGCTTAACATTAGGAATCCGCCAACTTAAATAAAGAAAATTCTGATTAAAGGTAGAGCCCTCAACAAGAATGCGGGACTGCGTTTGGCGGGGCTCTTTGGGACGCTTTAATTTTTTTACTTTTTCATCTTTTAACTGAGAAAAATATTTTGTTACTTTTTCTTTCATGGCTTTGGTTTCAAAATCACCAGCCACGACAAGATACATATTTCTAGGAACATAGTTTTCGAAAAAATACTTTCGAATATTTTTTGCGCTGACCCCTTTAACAACTCGATCATAACCTATAATAGGTCGGCGATAGGTGTGTTTTTTAAAAACACTTTTAAACAGCAATCGACTTGCCCTTTGTCTGGGATTGTCTTCTCCTCGTTTAATTTCTTCTAAAACAACTTCCCGTTCTTTGTTAATTTCTGTTTCATCAAACTTTGGAAATCCCATCATTTGACTAATGACATCTAAAGCAAGGTCAGCAAACTCTTTAGAAATGGTGATGTAAAAAACGGTTTGATCAAACGTCGTGTAGGCATTTAATTCTCCACCAGCACCTTCGACCACGGCGGCAATTTCCCCAGGTTTAAATTTTTCAGTTCCTTTAAAGACCAAATGTTCAATAAAATGACTAATACCTGCTAATTTTTCAGGTTCATCGGCACTTCCTGTTTTAACCCAAGCCTGAATAGAAACCACGGGAGATTTGTGACTTTCGATAAATAGTGTTTTTAATCCATTTTTTAGTTGCATTTATTGACTCCTGTTGAGAATGAGAGGGCATGAACAAATTTGGTATCTATATTCATATTCCCTATTGTATACAAAGATGCTCCTATTGTGATTTTGCAACCTATGAAAGATCACAAATCATGCACCCTTCTCAATATGTTGATCTAATCTTGAAAGAAATCCAACTAAAACATACTTTTTTTTCTCCTCAGGAGCTCACCAGTATTTATTTCGGTGGCGGAACCCCTAGTCTGATCGAGCCCTTTTTGTTGAAAAAAATCATGGATGAGGTTTTTTCTGTCGGTTTCACAAAAAACAATAAAACAGAAATTACGATTGAAATTAATCCCGCGACACTGACTGATTTAAGCTTAGAACAATATCTTAACGCTGGATTCAATCGCTTTAGTGTTGGGGCTCAGACATTTAACGACAGACATCTAAAAAACTTGGGTCGAGAGCATAATGTTGAAGACACTTTGCAAACTTTAGGTCTTTTAAAAAAATATAAAACTAACTTTAGTCTAGACCTTTTGTTTGCCATTCCCCATCAAACTATGACCGAATTAAAACATGATATAGATCAGGCTCTTGATATTAATCCCTCACACATCAGCACCTATTGTTTAACTTTGCAAGAAGGTCATCCCTTAAATCAAAATCGACCCATGGATGAAGATCAGATAGAAATGTTTAATGAAATTCACACAAATCTAAGTGAGAATTCTTATTCAAGATACGAAATCTCGAACTATTCCTTGTCAGAAAAAGAGTCTCAACACAATTTATTGTATTGGACGGATCAAGAATACTGGGGGGTGGGTCTGGGTGCTCATTCCTATGCCAAGCCCACACCCAATGGGGTTCGTTTTTGGAATGATCGAGGTATAAAAAAATATGAGGATCATATAAATTCTTTATCGAATCACGCCCCGTTGACGTCACCACTTCAACTTGAG
>DAIRER010000176.1:0-4927 GCA_036795495.1 Pseudobdellovibrionaceae bacterium
GAGGCCCTTTAAATTATCAATCAAAGATCCCACGCTTCAAGATTTAAATTTTAGTATTCAAAATCAAAAATGTGAAAACTTTTTGTGTGATTTTACAGTAGTAGTTGATAAAATTAAATTTAATTCAGAAATTGATATGAAATACCTTGATGGAGGTTATGAAACTGCAATACCTCGGGGAGCGCTGCGTATCGAGTCAGGAGAATCACAAAATATAGAACTTCATTTACAAGTTGGCGTGAATCCAGGGGCTAAAAACTTAAATGATTCTTTTCAAGCGATTTCAAATATAAAAATGGATCAACCCAATGGTCCATTTTTATATGCAGCCTATGATCCAATACCCCCAAGCACAACCCCACAATCACAAAGAGGAACAGGTAATAACCCCTTTGAGAATAAATATATCGAAATCCAAAATAAATTTCGTGATTCTAATTGGATAAAAGAAAGAGTCAGCAAAGAGATTCATGCAAAAAACTCTGAAATTAAAAAAACTGTACAAGAGCGCTTAAAGTCGCAACACCCCGAATGCACAAATACAGAAACTCAAAATTCAAACGAAAAACTTAACAAGTGTCTAAAAATTGAAGAAGAAATCTCAAAGAAGGTTAAAGAAAATGATCCAAAATACACAAGTCTCTCACAACTTTATTTTAATGAAACTGAAAAGCCCACTAAAATTGAAGTGCTCTCTAAAATTCAATGGCCAAACTTTCAAAATGATGACAATTTCAAAGCAAACTTTCCAGGTGAGATTCAGCCCTTTATTCATATCACTCGTGAAGAGATTTTAGAAGAATTTCAAGCCAAAAAGCTCGCACTTTCCACAAAAAATATAAATGCATTCAATCAAGCCCTGAGTGCTGCCAATCAAACATTAAGTCATTCCATTTTAGTTGATGAGTATATTAAACCCTACATTGAAAATGAACTGGGCTCACGAGTTTCTCAAGGTATAAATGATATTTTAGCTACAACGCAAGAAAAGTGGGATATGATATCAAAAATACCACGCCTCAATGCTCAATTGTTAAGTGAGATTTCACAAAAAGAATCCCAAATTGATTCTTTAAAAAATGAAATGGCAAGAAAAGATGCATTTAAAAATAATGTATTTTTTGATAACACGGACCTTCACGATCCCCTGATCAATATAGAAAAACTAAAAAAACTTGAAAATGAACTTGCTGATCTTAAAAAGCGACTTTCAAATGAATTCATTGAACATAAAACAACAGTCTTAGTGGATCAAATTGATAATATGAATAAAACCATGACTTTGGGGCTATATCCTCAAGGTGCAAAGTGCCCACCCCACCAAAAAATGAGCCCCCAAAGCAAGGCTCCCTATGATATGGAAACCACGTTGGGACTTTCAACAGTAGATCATTATATGAAGCTTATGATCGAACAAAAACAACTTAATTTTTGCCACGGTCAATCCAAGGATCATTGCCTTCCGGTTGAAATGAATGAAAAGCCTAAAATCAGTTGTCAAAATGGACAATTTGTTTTTGATTTTAATAAGGTCAAAGTGAGCGATTCAAGAATTAAAATCAAAAAAGAAGTCCTTGTCGAACTTAAAAACTGCAACGGAGCACCTTGTTTTCAGTTTAAAGGGGGTCAAGGCCAATTTGATTCAAAATTACTTAATCTGTTTTTAAACTCTTTTTTAAATGACTCCATCAACGCCGGACTTAAAAAGGCAGATCATCAAGCCCTTCCCATTCCAAAAGTGAAGTTGAAGGATCTTCGAATCGACCCTAAATCCTGTCAAACAAATTTGCAATGGGACTTTGAACGTTCTTCAAAATAGATAACATTAGATCTATAGATCTATTACTAAATAGGTTTATAGACGCCGAAAATGCCAGCTGTAATTCCAAAAACCAGAGTGAGGATGTACCACAAAACGGAAAGATTAGGTTTCTTTTTTATTAAAAATAAAAATCCCCCTGCTAGAACCCAAATCAAAAGTTTGGGATGGATCCAAGCCGGAAGCACCATGCCTCCCCCCATTCGCGCCAACATTCCAAATCCACTGACTAAGATAAAAACTAAACCCAATCCATGAAAGGCAGAGGTAAATATTTTAAATTTTTTCCAAGGAACTTGACTGAGGTCAGACTCTTTTAAACTTTTTGAAATAGAATAAAGAACAATGCCCCCACCAAAACCCAAGAACAATAAAAACAAACCAGTGAGATGTAACATTTTATAAAAATCAAATGGCATAGATTACTCCTTAATAAAAAATTAAACTAATCTATATTCAAATGTTTCTTCACTGTCGATATATCTTTTTTAAGATCATGAATTTGACTAATACCGACGAGCGTTCGCAAGTAATCTTTAACTTTTTGTAATGGATAGCCGCCATAGGAGCCCGATTCTGTTATATCCTTAGTGACTGTGGATCGCCCTGCCAAAGTTACATTCTCTGCAATGCGAACATGATCAGTTACCACAGAATTTCCGCCGGTCATAAATCGATTTCCAATCTGACTGGACCCCGCAACAAAAAAACCTGCAGTAATAAAACAATTTTCTCCAATTTCGCAATTGTGAGCAATATGACAGAGGTTATCTATTTTTGTCCCTCGCCCAATTTTAGTTTCACTCAACGTGGCGCGATCAATCGCACAACCAGAGCCAATTTCTACATGATCTTCAATCACCACGCGACCCAACTGCGGAATTTTCAAAATATTACCTTTTGCATCTGTTGCATATCCATAACCATCCGATCCAATTGTTGTATGAGGGTGAATCTCGCAGTGTGAGCCCACCGAACAATGTGAACCAATAAAAACTTGAGGATGCAAAAGCGTTTGTTTTCCAATTGTTGCATAACTTTCAACAACAACATTCGCTCCAAGTGTGGATTGATCACCAATAGTAGCACCCTCTCCAACAAAACAAAAAGGGCCAACAATCACATGAGCACCTAAATGAGCAGATGGGTGAACAAAACTGAGAGGATGAATTTTTTCCGTTTGACTGAAACGATTTATTTTTCCGTCAAAAAGTGGAAGAAGTAAGGACATTGCCAGACTGATCGAAGATGTTTTAAATAAAGCTTGATCCTTATTCTTTTTTATTTCTTCAAATGTTTTTTTATCAGCTTTTACAGTTTCGTAAATTTGAGATTCACAAACTAAAATTGAAAAACCACATTCTAGTACTTTTTTAAGGTCCTCAATATTAGATACAAAAACCAAAGAGTTTAGATTGCTTTTTGCTGGTAAGCTCACTTCAGAAGCTACGGCGTTAAGATCTCCGCCTTCAAAATTTATGACATCTTTAAACTTTTGAACGATCACTTCGGATTTTATCATTTGTAATGCCTCGCTTCAATTTAAAGAAATTTATGATTTCTTTAATGTTTTTTAGTGTTAATAGTCTATTCAAATGCATTTCAAAGGGGATTAAGTCAATGGCTAAGACGTCGAATAAAAAAACAGCTCCGGCTAAAGATAAAGAAAAATCCAAAAGCCCTGCAAAAACTCCAACTGCAAAAACTACGGCTCAAACAAAACTCAAACTAAGTCCTAACAAAATGAGCCCTAAAGTTGTCACTGGCCCCTCTTCTAAAAAGACAATAAAACCAGAGCCCAAAAAATCCTTGGTTTTAGAAAAGAGTAAAGTTTTACCAAAGGAAAAACTAAATACAAAAGAAAAAGAAAAGGGAACCAAAACAGCAATGGCAAAACCCTTATCTGCAAAAGTCGCAACGCCCTCAAAACCGACAATTAAAGAATCTCAGCCCCAACCACAAATTTTAAGTCCTGCAAAAAATGAGCTTAAAAAGGAACTGTCTAAGCCTGAAAAAAATGAAAAGCCAGCCAAAGCCACCAAAGTTGAAAAAGTAGGTAAAGCCCGAGGTCGAAAAAAGGCGAATGAACCTATGATTTTTGAACTTGCTGACATTGGCACAATCAATCGTGCCCAGCTCAATGAAGATCAAAAAAAATGGCTCGATTATTATGAAAAATATAGAAAAGTAGATCCCTTAAGCTATAACATTAAAGAAATCTATACAGCGAAATCTCCGATCGTTCATCCCATTTTTGGATGGGGTTTTGTTATTTCAAGTGAGTATGATCGTTTGGATGTTTATTTTAAGGACGGTAAAAAGTTACTGATCAGCAACCGAAAGATCTAAAATTCTTCAAGAATGAATTCTTGAAGAATTAGGCTATAGAATTTTAATTTGCAAATTTTAAAAAACTGACCTAGTGTCACACCCTGAATATTTCAATTATATTCAAACAAAGGAGAACTTGTAATTCATGGCAAAGGATGATTTGGCTCAAGTCGATGGCAAAGTGATCGATGCATTGGCTGGTGGAATTTATAAAATAGAGTTAGATAACGGAGTTCATATCAGTGCAAAACTTTGCGGAAAGATGAGAAGATTTAATATCAGAGTTGTCGTCGGAGACCGTGTCAGCGTGGGAGTTTCTCCCTATGATCCAACCCATGGCCTTATCATGTTCCGCCACAAGTAATTAACTGATAGAGATTTGCGGGAGAAATTCATGGACCCTATTTTTTTTCAATACCTTACAAAATTAGCACAAAATTATGCACCTAAATCCGTTCAGGCCGTACTTGAACTTCATACCGAAGGTGCAACAGTTCCATTTATAGCCCGTTATCGTAAAGAAAAAACCGGCAATTTAGATGAAGTTCAAATTCGTCAAATTATTGATTCTCATGAAACCTTTAATGAAGTTGTAAAACGAAAAGTTTTTCTAGTTAAAGAAATTGGTGAACAAGGCAATTTAACTGAAGAACTCAAAAAACGGATTGAACTTTCTTGGGATCTTGGAGACTTAGAGGAAATTTATAGACCCTACAAAAAGAAGAAAAAAACAAAAGCGACTATCGCTCGAGATGCCGGGTTAGAACCCTTATCTCA
>DAIRER010000177.1:0-4919 GCA_036795495.1 Pseudobdellovibrionaceae bacterium
ATTATATATTGAACTCCATCAGAGTTCAATATATAAAAACATTTATATTACAAACAGAAGTTGAATCTGAATCACAAACAAAATTATAACTAACTTTAATCTTGGTAGATGATTGATTTTCATATCGAATTTTCCATTTATTATTAAACAAGATTTAGGACCCTTAATTTCGCAAACTTAACACAATATCCCAATTGTTTCTTCTAGAATTTTTAACTATATAAAAAAGTAAATTCAAACGTAGTAACGCACAAAAAGTGCTGCTTTTGGTCCATTCTATTGCAGAACAGGGACCCCTAAACTTTCCATATTTGATATCATCTCATTATAATAAACTTCAAGATTTGGCGGAGTCTAAAATCTTTCGTATTAAAGTCTGAGCCTCAGATAAATTCTTTTTAATTTCGGCAGGCTGCTTCAAGGCACCTAAAGACTCTTCCGGTGCAAATCCCAAGGCTTGAAATTTACTAAAATTTTCTTGAATACGGGGGCCATATTCACGACGAAGACTCGGAGAAACTCGCTCTAAAAGTCCCTCTAAGTTCTGAGATTGAGACTCTAAATCAGAAACTAAAGCTAAAGATTGATAATAAATATTAATGACCTCAATCGCTGCATTTCTGTAACTTCCCTTACTCAGTAATTTCATGACTTGATTTAAACGTTTTAACAGAAAATCTTTTTCAGTTCTTTTTGATTTAAAATAACCAAATAGAATTAAAAATCTAAAAAGTAGACCTAGGGACCCCAGGGCAAATACAAAACCCCAAAGCTGATACACCTGAGCCATTGATGTAAAATAAGACTCCTGCCAAGATAAAATAACATCTAACTTCGGAGCTTGAGAACCAAGATTTCCTAGGTCCTTATTTTTTTCTGTAGAAGGATCCACTGGTGGAGAATTTGAATTCACAGCATTCGCCTGCGGAGCGTTTGGATTATTGATAACGTTTATTTTTACAGCCGCCGTTTCTTTTTCATAATACTTAGAATTTTCAGGGTTAAACATTGAAAAACGAATTGGTGGAATTTCAATAGCCCCTTCGACCCTGGGAATAAATAAAAGTATAAACTCTTTATAACTGCGCCCATCTTTGAAGTACTTGGCTTCAGATTTGGATTCGTAGAGTTCTAAAGAGTCCGGCAAATTCATCGGAGGTAGCTCTATCACCTTGGCATTACCACTACCCTCAATTCTTAAACGCACCTGAAAAGGTTGGTTCATCAAAATGGCCTCTTGGCTTTCCAGCTGAAGACTCACTTCAAATTTTCCAACAGCTCCCGTAAAGTGAGAGGGTCTTCCTTCTTTCGGTAATGGCTTTACCTTTATCGGAACAGCTGGAGAGCTTTTTGTGTACTCATAGGCGTTTCCGTAATACCCACTTAAACCAGGAGCTGGCAAACGCACACGTGATTTAATTTTATATTCATCAATGGTTGAGGTACCCGCCTTAATTGGAAAAAGTGCATGGGAGGCTAATAATGTTTTTTTAAACGAAACGCCATTTACAATTTCATCAAAAAACTGAACCGACGGAGCCTCTTCAATAATTTCTTTCCAAAATCCTTTGAGATTTGGAAATTTTAATCGATCTAAGGTCTCTAATTGACCCCGAGTGTATAAATACCAGTTGGCCGTAACTTGCTCTCCTTCATAGACTTCTAATTTATCCACTTCAACTTGAACAAAAAATGCTTCTTTTAAATTTGTTGGAATATTTTTAAACTGAGGATTCAACATTCCAGGAGGATTTATCGGATCTCGTTGACCAAAAGCGCGCTGCCTTTGTTGGATCAATTGTTTCATTAATTGATCCTCAAAATCCTCCATTTGAGAAAACGGATCCTCTTCTTGTTGCATTTGAGGACGTGCAGGCTTTGCCCCTACAGCTAATACTTTAACTTTAAAAGTTTCGGATTTAAAACTTTCAGTTCCTCGCTTTACAGTAAAGCTTGGAAATAAAAACTCTCCTAACTTTTTTGGAGTTAGAGTTAAAATCACAGTCGATGTGTAACTGGACTGAAACTCTTGACCCTGAGGTGTAATCACCATACGACTTTGCTGAGAGCTCATTGGTCCATCACTTTTTATAACTTCAAAAAAATTAAAGTCAGGGATATTGAGTTCCACATCATCCAACGAAGACTGCGATTGAACAGTCACGGTCAGCTGAAATGAATCATTTAAAGAGATTTCATGAGTTGAAGGCTTTACTTCAATTTTTAAATCATCTGCAAAAACCATCCATGAAAAGAATATTAATAAAAATACAGCTAAAGATTTACCAATCTTTATCACGAGCGCTCTCCTTTGTTTTTTTACGATGATAGTCCGTTCTCATTTTTTGCTCTTGACGTTCTATTTCACCCAAAATTTGTTTTACATCGTACTCACTGAGTTCTTTTCCCTCAAATTTTTTAGGTTTATACTTAGGACTTTCTTTATAATTTTTGGGTTTTTGTTCTTCATTTTCTTTATCCTTATCCTTTTCTTCGTCCTTTTGATCTTTTTCTTTTTGATCTTGAGAGGACTCACCACCTCCCTGTCCGTCGCCTTCCTGCTGCTTTTGATCTTGCTTTTGTTTTTGGATCAAAAGCTCAATATTCACTTTGACTTCTTTTGAAGTAGGATTCAGTTCTAAGGCCTTTTGATAATAAGAGAGGGCTTCATCTATTTTTTTTTGTTGACCTAAATTTTGAGCTTGATTGTACAATGAAGCAAACCTTTGTAAGTGCGTTAGAGCGTCTTTATGAGCTCTTCGATATGATTTTAAAGCCTCTTCGGGTTCTTTAGTCTTTTCAAAAACAATACCTAAATTTAAGTGATTTTCTGGTCTTGAAGGTTCTGATTTAAGAAGATCTAAAATTATCCGTTTGGCGGCATCATTTTCATCTTTTTTTATAAGTTCTTCGACTTGTTTTTTCTTAAAATAAAGTCGTGGATCAATATCCGAAACTTGAGAGCAACCTAAATTAAAAAAACCATTCAGCATTCCTAAAAAGAAAACAGCAAAAAGTCGATGTAAATTCAAATGACTATTAAAATTCATAAGGGCACCTCAAATCGTCCCTTCCAAAATTGAAAATTCTTGCGACGATCCCCTAATAGAAGCCCCCCTAAGGCCAACATAAAACCTAAAAACAAAAAGGGCTGATACAGCTCTCCATATTGAGTCACCGCCGTGGATGAAAAAGTAGATTTTTCTAGTTTTAAAATATCTGTAACAAGTTTAGATAAATAATCTTCACCAAATTGTGCAAAATAGAATGTTCCCCTTCCTGATTCTGCCAATTTTTTTAACGCCTCACCATGAACAGAACTTATAACTGTTTGCCCGGATCGATCTTTTTTATACCCTTTTAAATAACCCCTGTTATCTTTAATTGGAATCGAGCCACCTTTTTCTGTTCCGAAGGCTAAACTAAAAATATATATCCCCTTTTGTACTAAGTCTTTTGATTTCTCAAAAGCTCCAGGCTCTTGGTCTTCCCCATCAGAAACTAAAAGCACAACACGAGTCACATGATGATTTTCATCCTTGGTCACCCCCCCCTCCTCAAAAGCTTTTTCAGCAACCTCTAAAGCTTTCATAAAGTGTGTTCCTTGGGTGGAAATCATTTCAGGTGACAAAGACGATATATACATCTTTAAGGCGCTTATATCTTGAGTCAAAGGACTGACCAAAACGGCAGAACCTGCAAAGGCTAAAATTCCGATTTTATTATTGGGCATCAATTCGATCAAACGACTCATCTGAAGTTTCGCTTGCTCTAATCGATTGGGTTTTAAGTCTTCGGCCAACATACTTTCTGAAACATCTATTGCATAGATAATTTCTATACCTTCATTTTTAACAGTCTCTGATTTTTCACCCATTTGTGGTCGAGCCAAGGCAATAATAAAAAAACAATAACTGAGACTCATTAAAATCATTTTCCATTTTCTTTTTGAAAAAGAAACAGAAGAGGTTAGAAAAGAGTACATTTTAAATCCAAACACTTTTTCAATTTTTCGCTTCTGTAAACGCTCACCCATTTTTTGAAGCAATATTAAAATTGGAATTAAAATCAATATCCATAGAATGGACTCATTATAAAATCGAAACACTTAAGGAGCCCTCCTTAATACCGTCGAAGACAAAATCCAAGACAGAATAAAGAAAACAATTGAAATATTCAAATACCTATAAAAATACTCTTCATAACGTGTGTAATTTGAAACTTCGACTTTAGTTTTTTCTAAAGAATCAATTTCTTTAAAAACCGCAGAGAGGGAATCTTCTCGTATCGCTCTATAAAACTTTCCATTGGTTTCTTGAGCCATTTTATTCATCAGCTCTTCGTTGACCGTACTATGAAAGGGTTGGTAAGTTTTTATTTTTTGCCCAAAAGGATTGTATTGGTAAACGGGTAATCGCGTAGGTCCATCTTTTCCTAAACCAATGCTATACACCTTCAATCCATAACCCTTTGCAATTTCAATGGCTGTTTCTGGATCAATCGTACCACTATTATTTTCACCATCGGTCATAAAAATCACAATCCGTGTTTTTGCTGTTGAATCTTTCAACCGACCCGAAGCATTCGCCAAAGCCACTCCAATAGCAGTACCTTCTTTCATATTGGCTTGAGCGGCGGTCTGAATTTCATTGAGTCGCTGTAGAATTAAATTATAATCCAAGGTCGGGGGCACCAATGTAAAAGATTCTCCGGCAAAAATCACAAGACCAATACGATCTGAAGATCGCTTTTGAATAAATTCTTTGATAGTTACTTTTGCGGCCTCTAAACGATTTAAAGGCTTCATGTCTTCGATCAACATACTGTCAGATATATCCAGAGCAATCACGATATCAATGCCTTCGACATTTTTTCGAACACTCGTATCGGCTTTTCTAGGTCTGGCTAAAGCAAAAATA
>DAIRER010000178.1:0-4918 GCA_036795495.1 Pseudobdellovibrionaceae bacterium
TGCGGCGGATGAGCCGATCCATCCCAGAAATACCAATCGCGCTTAATAGACCACCAATAGTAGTGGGAATTAAACAGACCAGTAAGGCCACAAGAACGGGGACTGTTAAAATTTGTTCTAAATTTTGTCCTGAGGCCACGGATGCATAATCCGCAAAGGGCTTCATCGTCATGACAGCTAAAACAAAAACAATCGTGAGACCAGATAAGACAATACTTAAAGCGATTTCATTTGGAGTTTTTTGTCTTTTTGCACCTTCGACCAAGGCAATCATTCGATCTAGAAAACTCTGCCCCACTTCTGCGGTGATGCGAACAAGAATTCTGTCACTTAATACTTTGGTGCCTCCCGTAACGGCGCTTCTATCTCCACCACTTTCTCTAATCACCGGAGCGGACTCTCCTGTGATGGCGGATTCATCCACACTGGCGATCCCCTCAATGACTTCTCCATCACCAGGGATTATTTCGCCCGCCTCACAAACAACAATATCCCCTTTTTTAAGATCTGCGGCACTCACTTGCACTTCGGAGCTCCCTTTCATCAAACGTGCTAAAGTAGACGTTCGCGATTTTTTAAGACTTGCCGCTTGAGCCTTTCCTCGCCCCTCCGCAATACTTTCTGCAAAGTTAGCAAAAAGTACCGTAAACCAGAGCCATATTGAAATTTGCAGCTCGAACATCTTGGACTCACTGGACCCAAAAATCACAATCAGAGTGGTCAGACAGGCACCAACCCAAGTGACAAACATAACAGGATTTTTGAGTTGAGTTTTAGGACTCAACTTCCAAAAAGACTCCTTGAGTGCTGGAATCAGAATCTCAGGACTGCCGAAGCCAGACTTCATTATCGACTTTGTATGTGATGACATAATTACCTCTAAAATTTTCTACCAATGTACATTAAAAATTGTTCAACAATCGGACCGAGAGCCAGGGCTGGCAAAAAAGTTAAAGCGCCCACAATAAGAATAACTCCTAGTAATAAAATTCCAAATAAAGGAGTGTCTGTTTGAAAAGTTCCAGAACTTACAGGAGTTACTTTTTTCGAAGCCAAATGGCCCGCTATTGCAAGGACGGGTAAAATAACAACAAATCGACCGATCAGCATCGCAAAGCCTAAAAGTACATTATAAAAAGGAGTATTGGCATTGAGACCGGCAAAGGCACTTCCATTATTCCCGGCAGCAGAAGACCAAGCATAAAGAATTTCAGAAAAACCATGAGGACCTTTATTGGTTAGACTTGATAATCCTGCGGGCAACACAGAGGAGAGCGCACTCCCCAATAAAATCACCATACAGGGGCCAAGAATTCCTAACAGAGTCCATTTCATTTCAAAGGCTTCCACTTTTTTACCCAAATATTCCGGACTGCGGCCCACCATTAAGCCTGACAGAAAAACAGTCAATAAGACAAACAAGAGCATGCCATACATCCCTGCACCCACTCCGCCGAAAATAATTTCCCCTAACATCATATTGAACATCGCCACACCGCCTGCCAGCGGAGACAAACTGGAATGCATTGAATTTACGGACCCATTTGAGGCGACGGTTGTCGCTGTGGACCATATCAGACTATTCACAACCCCAAGGCGAACCTCTTTACCTTCCATAAGACCCGCTTGATTAAAAACAGGATTTACACTCAACTCAGATTTCATTGAAATCGCGAATCCCGCCATCCATACAAAAAACATGACCATGAACAGCGTTATACCTTGTTTCATGGAGCCGACCATACGACCGAAAGTAAATGTAAGAGCCGCAGGAATCAAAAGAATGGCTAACATTTGAAGAAGGTTTGAAAATGGAGTTGGGTTTTCAAAGGGATGAGCCGAGTTCACATTAAAAAATCCACCCCCATTGGTTCCTAACTGTTTGATTGCAATTTGAGAGGCCGCCGGACCTCCCGGAATCAATTGTTCTAGGCCCTCAAGAGTAAATATTTTTTGATAGGCATTAAAATTTTGAATAACCCCCTGATGAGTGAGTAAAATAGCTAAAATTATAGATAAGGGTAATAAAATGTAAACAACGGATCTAGTCATATCCACCCAAAAGTTACCAATTTTCGTTGATTCCCTTAATATAAGCCCTCGGGTGAGGGCCACAAACACAGCCATTCCCGTGGCCGCACTTAAAAAATTTTGAACCGTCAATCCCATCATTTGAGAAAAATAACTCAAGGTGGATTCTCCGCCATAGGCTTGCCAATTTGTATTTGTCATAAAACTGATGGCCGTATTAAAGGCCAAGTGCAACGACGTTCCGTCAAGAGACTGAGGATTTAACAGTTGGCTTAAAGGTAGAATTTTTTGAAGCACAAGAAAAATAAAAACCACAAAAAATCCGAGAGCATTAAAAAGAATAAGAGCCAGGGAGTACTCTTTCCAATTCATTGATTTTGAGGAATCAATACCAGAAACTTTATAGATCCCACGCTCAAGGCCACCCAATGGTTTCGAAAGTAAATGATTCTCACCACGAAAAACCTTAGCTATCCAAATTCCAAGCGGCGGAGCTAAAATAAAAAGCAAAGCCACATAAACGATCACTTGAATCAAATCTGCTGAATTCATAACTCCACCTTTTAAAACTTCTCGGGGTTAAATAATGCATAAAAAAGATAACCTAATATAACGATCCCCACGCACCCTGATAAAATAAAATCCATTTAAGCCTCCAATAAAAAGAGTCTAGGCTTGTCCCCCGTAAAAAAGATGTAAAAATTTTGACAACAAAAAGACGCAGTTGGATGCCGATGGGCGTTCTATTGATTATCTTTTATTCTCGATCCATACTGAAAGTCGAAGAATGAAAACAACACAGACGATCCGTAATATGCCTTTGCGCTGGATTTTCCTCAGCGCTGCCAGTGGTTTTTTAGCCGGAGCGGCCTCTGCGCTTTTTTTGATTTTATTGGATTGGGCTACAAACACACGCTCTGAGCGTCCCGCAATCATATGGGGCTTACCACTGGCTGGTTTTTTGATTGGGTGGATTTATCACCACTATGGCAAGGATTCTGCCGCCGGAAATAATTTAATTCTCGATGAGATACATGACCCCAAAAAAGTGGTTCCCCTGGCCATGGCTCCGTTGATTTTATTCAGCACCCTTCTCACTCACCTTTTTGGAGGCTCTGCGGGGCGCGAAGGTACGGCGGTTCAAATGGGGGCCTCGCTTTCGGATCAATTGGGTCGATTTTTTAAGGTCGGTCCCGAAGAACGAAAGATCCTGCTTGTAACCGGTGCCGGCGCAGGCTTTGGCGCAGCGATTGGAGCCCCTTGGGCGGGAGTCCTTTTTGGTATGGAGGTGCTGCATATTGGAAGACTTCGTCCCTTTGCCCTCGTCCAGAGCTTGATGGCCTCCTTTGTAGGATACTTTACAGCTGTAAAATTAGGAGCTCCCCACTCTGTATTTCCTAATATTGGACAGCTTGGGCCTTTAAATTACAAATGGCTTTTTTATATTCTGATTGCTGGAATTTTTTTTGGAATTGCTGCGAAATTATTTACGCTCACAACACACTTTATTGAAAAACAAATCGCACGAGTTAGAGTTTACCCTCCCCTGAAACTTTTTGTATTTGGTTGTTTTTTGGTTGTGTTATTTTATATTGAGGGAAGTTATAAATATGTGGGTTTGGGAATCGATTCGATACAAGAGGCCTTCATTTCTGTGAGCTCGTTTGAGGTTCCACTCTTAAAATCTTTTTTTACATCTTTAACGATTGGATCCGGATTCAAGGGTGGTGAATTTATACCTTTAGTTTTTATTGGAACAACTTTAGGAAGTGCGCTTTCTTTAATTCTCCCTGTTTCTTTTCAACTGCTTGCCTCTGTCGGTTTTGCCGCTGTTTTTGCCGGCGCCGCGAACATCCCCATCACTTGCAGCATGATGGCCGTAGAGCTTTTTGGTTTACCCATCGCTCCCTATGCCCTTGTGGCCTGTTTTGCCAGTTATTACTTTTCTGGGCATCATGGGATTTATAAGTCTCAAAGAATTAAATCAAAAAAACACCCCTGGCATTCAACTTTTAGTTAATTTTAAGGCAAAAAACTGTAATTTCTCAAAACTCTTGACTCACTCTACTTCAAGGACCTATAAGTGATGTTCATTTTAAATCTGTCGCGGGGTGGAGCAGTCTGGTAGCTCGTCGGGCTCATAACCCGAAGGTCGTAGGTTCAAATCCTGCCCCCGCAACCAATTCTTAACAATTTGGCAAATTGGTCAATTGTATATGGCTGAAAACAAGAACCCTGCAGTAATTAAAGACTTTTTGAAGGTGTTCATTGTTCCAGTTCTCATCAATAAAATGTTTATGTTGTACTTTGGGCTCAATTACTCCAGTCACCCAGGTGAAGGTTATGGATATGGCTTAGTTGCGACGATTCTATTTCTGATTTTTACAGTAGGTCGCTTTCTTTGGAAATATAGAAATATTGAGGATCCCTAATGGACTGGACAAACTTAATCATCGAAGGCATTGGCTGGATATCAACGGCGACGTTTTTAATATCCATCGTTTTGCCAGCGCGGGTTCGCCTGCACCAGTGGGGAATATTCACTTCGGTTGCCACCGGTATTTACGCTTTTGCACATGGTGCCACCGCTATCTGGGTGAAATGGATCATTGCTTTTTTCTTTCACTTTTACATGTGGCAAAAGTTGAAGAAGCCATGTAACAGAAACAAGTCCGAAGACTCATGACCAAGAAAAAAGACTTCTATTTTAGGACAGACCTGACAAATTCTGTGACGGTCCTGACAAGCTCACTTGAGATAGGTTTAAACTTTTTCTCTTTTTGCGCCAACTTTACGTACTCTAAACTTTCTTTTTTGGATTCATTTTCAACCATAAAATGATCAAGCTTAGGGATCATTTTAATTTCTACCGACGACTTTGCCTCAA
>DAIRER010000591.1:0-1008 GCA_036795495.1 Pseudobdellovibrionaceae bacterium
CGACTCAAAAGAGTATCGTACAGAAAAAATGGTTGAGCGTTTAAAGACGATGACCCCTTGTCAAATCCTTCATTTACAAGAGGTTTGGAGCTCAAATCAAGCCAAATATTTTTTAAAAAACCTCGAAAATTATGAAAAAACCTCTGCACCAAATTTAAAATTTCGTCTGGGCTTGATGGGTTTTTATAAAGGTAGGGGCCTTGGTTCTCAGACCCATATATTTCCATTAAATAATGATGGTGGACTTTTAGATGGTCTTCGTGAATCTTTTTCTGTGCTTAAAGGATTTCAAGTTGAATCCATTCAATTGGGTAAGTCCGAAGAGCCCGTTTATTTTTTAAATACTCACTTGCATCCAACGTCTGTTGGGGTTCGATTGGCTCAAATTTTAGAGTTATATTCTTGGCGCCGTCAGCACCCACAGCAAAAAGTCATTTTGACTGGGGATTTTAATTTTGAAGCCAAGTCTTTAGAAAAAAGAATTTTAATGATTCTTTTTGGACTTCAGGACTCAGCAGAACAAGTGATCGAAGGGTATCCACATAAAATTTGCACCTACTGCCACGAAAATCCTTTACGTTGGCTCAGTGGCAATCATATTTTTGATTATATATTTTATTCTAATAGGGGAGGTCATCCTCAAAAAAAGTTAACTCCATTACGGGGAGAGGTTAATTTTAAGGCCGACGACGGGGAATTTCTATCAGATCACTATGGTTTAAGAATTCAGTTTCAATGGAGTCCTCTGAATAATTCGGAAAATGGATTCAGTCAAAAAGTTATGAGTCCGAATGAAAATCAACAAGTTCTTAAAGATCTAATGATTATGAATAAAATTTTACGTAATGAACCAGATTATTTTATTCATTATCAGAAACAGGCCGAGTCAATTTATCGCAGCTTTTTAGAAAAACAAGGTGAAGCCTGGGAGTTTTATTTAAATAATAACTCAAATGTTCTTTAAACTTGTTTTAAAATTTCACCAATGATTTGAATATGGTTAAGGGG
>DAIRER010000179.1:0-4898 GCA_036795495.1 Pseudobdellovibrionaceae bacterium
TAACCGTGCTGGGTCTCGGCTGGGGGGCCGGAGCTATGTATTTTCCAAAAAATTCAAAGTACTCTTTTAGAAAAGCTTTTTCTATCCCAGAATCTGATAAACTTTTGGATGCTCAATACGGATATTATTTTGCTCCCGTTTTTCAAAAACTAGCTCCCTATTTAGATGCCTCTGTTGTTTCTGCTATGCAAGATGTAATTCAAAAAATGCAAGATGGTAAACCTTGCCCGGCTCCACAGGTTAGCTCTGGAAGCTGGGCTTGTGGACATCTGGCAACATTTATAGTCTATCGTGTTTTAAACGAACTACATGTTCCGCAAGCCCCTGAGTTTATCATTTATTCGCCATTAGATACTTTTACAAAAACAATTCCAATGATTTAACTTGGATAGATTGACCAAAACAATGAAGACTCGCTAGTTGGGTTAAACTTTGCAAAGACCTCATTGGCCTGGATTCTTTCCCCTGGATTTTGAATAACAGCTATCCCTGAAGATAAGAACCGGCTTTTTAGACCCCCATCATGCTCCATCTCAATGACTTTTTGTGAAGAAGAACCAACTGAAGTACCACCCACTTCATAGGTCTGTGTAATAAAGCCCGACCAGGGCATTTTTAAACTCACTTCAGGTATTGTGTTTTTCTTAATCTGAATCTGGTTTTGAAGTCCCTGCCCTTGTTGTTGAGTTTTAATTTTAAATTGAGATTCTTGTTCAATAGGAATGGGGCCGTGAGGTTTTGAAAAACCTCGACCCTGCAAAGATTTTTGTCCAAACTTTTCATTTAATTGTTGATAGATAAGCTCCGACAAACCAAGGCCGCCCTGATCTCCCCAAGTTTCTACGTATTCATTATCCAATTGATCACGAAATATTTTTTCTGCGTGATTGGATTGAATAAACCCACCCTCATGAACAGTGGATCTCATGGCCTTAACCATCTCTCTTAAAAATTGTTTTTCATAAAGCTTAGACACCTCCTTAAATTTTGTGTCTAAACTTTCTTTGGGTCTTGAAGTTTCTAATGGAACACGATTTTGAATTTTCATGTTCACCTATATAAAAAAAGAAAAGGGGAGTTGAGTCAGAGTATCCTGTGCATCCTGCACTTGACTCTTAGTCTTAAGCATCGGCTCATTCTTACCAATCATTGGTATTGTCTGATCTTTTGCTTCTGTTTCCTGCGAGAAACTTTTGACTACTGACCATCCGTGGTTTGCGATCTCCTTCTCACCCTCCCCGCACACAAAACACATCCATGTGTCTTGTGTATTTAATAATATTTTATTACGAACTGTATCAATTTGACACACTTTTTTCACAAAACTTCCAATTCCCCGTGCAAAGCTCCAGCTGCCTTTATAGACTGAAGTATTGAAATCAGGTCTTTTGGCGATACACCCAACTTATTCATCGCTCCAACAAGGTCCCCCACGTTAGCTCCAGAGCCCAACAACGTGACCTTCTCTTCGCTGGTTTTTTTTGTTTTTTCATCTTCAACTTTTATCGACAAACTTCCATGAGAAATCGCAACTTTTGAAATGCGCACGCGTTCACCAATAATGACAGTTCCTGTTTTTTCATTCACGACAACACGAGCCTTCATATCGGGATGAATATCAATGGACTCAATCGTTGCCATTAACTCAACACCACGATTTTCATAAGCAAAAGGAGTAATTATATCTATCGTTCCTGCATCTTTTGCTGAGGCATAAAATCCGCCCAGTTCTTTATTTATTGTCAAAACAGTACGAGCCGCCGTCGTAAAATCAGGATTAATAAGTGTGAGTCGATACATTTTTCGAGTAGCAAAATCTGCTGTCACATCTTTTTCAATCAAGGCCCCATTGGCTATACGACCCGATGTGGGATGTACATCTTTACCAGAACTTCCAATCACCAGTTGCCCTTGGGCTACAGCAAAGACCTGATCATTAGCAGCACGCAATGGAGTCTGTAATAAGGTTCCTCCACTGAGTGAAGAGGCGTCCCCTATAGAGCTTACAACCACATCAATAGGGTTTCCTGATTTCGCAAAAGCAGGCAATGTTGCAGATATAATAACCGCAGCAATATTTTTACTTTGAACATCTTGATTTTCTAACTTAACACCCAGTTTATCTAACATGCGGGCTAAACTTTTACTGGTGTATTCAGATTTTCCATCACCTGTTCCTTTTAGTCCCACCACTATGCCATATCCAATGAGTTGATTTTCACGAACGCCCCGAATATTTGCTAAATCTTTTAATCGAGCTCCCCAGACGTCCTGCACAGAAACTAAAAACAGAACAACTAACAATAAAATAATTTTATAATTTAATTCTGAATTTTTCATTGTCGTGGTTCTCCACGTCGAATACTCACCACATCAAATTGTGGATCTAATATTTTCTGAGAGCTTACACCTTGATCATTGTAATCTTCTGGGCGAATGATTCCAGCCACAATAACCTTATATTCACGTTTACCGATCATAAAGGGTTGTGAACCACGAATCCGGTAATTACCATCCGCCATACGTTCAATAATTTTAGTCGTGATTGTTTTGATGTCGGCAATTTCTTCATCTTCTTTTTTATTTTTTTCTGAACTTACAACAGGCTTAGCTACAACGGCGGCTCCGGCGGCTCCCACAGCTCCAGCACCAGCGCCAGCGGATTCTGGTGCCCCGACAGAAGCTAAGCTTCTTTGAAGAAGTTCTTTTTCTTTTAATTGAGCCTCTAACTGCGCTAAAAGTTGTTTGATGACCGTGACCTTGGTTTCAACCTGCTTAAATGCGGATCCATCTAAAAGTACATTTAAAACATCACCTTCTTTTCGAATTTTATTTTGAGCAAAAAGATAAGCTCCTTGGCCATCCATCACCCATGTAGAACCCGCCTGACTTCCCAATTCAGATTGCTCTTCCATTTGAGAGCGAGTCATATGTTTATACTGTCGGTCTGAATAAACACCCGCCTGAGCTGATTCTGAATATTTTAAAGCATCCCCAGAAGATTTTGATTCTACATTTGAAGCTTGAGTTTCAACTCCTGATGGAGTTTTATTTTCACCAAACCATCCCAAGGTTGAGCATGCAGAAACATAAAACATAACAAAAAAAAGGAAATATTTTAATTGTATCATTGTACTTCCACCACCCCTTTATCTATAACTTTACCTAAACTAATTTTTTGAGTTTCTAGATTTTTGATTTTAATCAGGTCTCCTAAAAATCCACTTTCTTCTGCTTGCAACTGAATAGAAATATTTAAGTTTTCATCTGTAAAAATTGCTTTTATGGGCTGACCCCGATTGGCAAAATACTCTTTCTGTAAATTTGTAAAAAGAATGGGTTGATTCACTCCTATAATTTGTGCAGCTTTTTTACCGACAATTTCTTTTATATCTAATGGTCGCTCACGAAATTGAGTAATGTCCTGAAGTTTTTCTTCTAAATCGGATTCATGAATGGATGCGCCAATAGAAAGAGGTCTTTTGGTAACTGCAATTTTTTTACTAACTAAAATTTTTCCTGAAATATAAAGTAACCGCGATTCATCCTTTATACCAAGCAAAAATGGCCCCTTTTCGGGGAGCTGATCATAGTTTATAGACCAAAATGGACTTAAAGGTTGTGGCAAAGATGTGATTTCAATTTTATAAGAACAATCCAAACAATTTAAATATAACTTTTTTAAAACATTTCTTTCTAGTTCTGATTTAGAGATCACTTCACTTGAGAAATGAACCTCTACTTTTTCTGATATATTTAAAATTGGATTCAGTTCACGCAAAAGAGTGCTCTTTTCTAAAGCTATTTTATATTCATTTAAAATATCTTTTCGGGAAATATAAACAACAGAGGCTTCATCTCCTCCCAAATTTTTTAATACAACTTCTCGAAGTATTTGATTGAGTTCTTCCGTACCACCCTTGTAATCGGAAATATCAAATAGCGTCACTCGATCTTTCGGCGATATTTCAACCGAAGACAAAGTTTTGATCTCGACTCTTGCCCAAGACCAACTACTCATTAAACTGAAAAGGATTCCTATCACTAACTTCATCATTACCTCAAATTATTGATACTTTGTAACATTTGATCACTGGCCTGAATCACTTTACTATTGGTCTCATAGGCTCTTTGAGCTGTGATCATATTCACCATTTCTTCAACGATATTCACATTACTTGCTTCAACCTGACCTTGAGACAGTGCACCCGTTCCATTTTGTCCAGGGTTAGCAATTCCGGCCTGACCACTTGCTGAAGTTTGTATAAATAAATTTTTACCTACGGCCTTCAATCCTGCAGGATTCACAAAGTTGGCGATCGTGATTTGCCCGATAGACTGAGGCACTTGATTTTCTTTTGTGATGATGCTCACTTGACCCTGCTCGCCAATTTCTAAACCAATAGTTTCCAATGGAATTGTTATTTCCGGTTGTAATACGCTACCATTTTTATCAACAATACGACCTTGGGGGTCTTTTTTAAAAGCCCCATCTCGAGTGTATGCAATTTGACCATCAGAAGTCAGCACTTGAAAAAAACCCTGTCCTTCAATTTGAAGATCTAATGGGTTTTTTGTGATCACAGCGTTCCCCATAGTAAAATCTTTTTGAACAGCAGCATTTCTCACTCCGACACCCACTTGAACTCCATTAGGAGAATAGGCGTTCATTCCAGTTGAGGCTCCAGGTTCTTTTTGTGTGTGATAAAGTAGATCTTCAAATTCTGCTCTGGATTTTTTAAATCCATTTGTAGAAACGTTGGCAATATTATTTGCAACAACATCCATATTTGACTGTTGTGCGGCCATTCCGGTTGCCGCTGTATTTAAACTTCTAAGCATAGTTCTATCCCCTTACTAATTTGTCTTACCCACAACATTTACTAATTTATCAGTCA
>DAIRER010000180.1:0-4894 GCA_036795495.1 Pseudobdellovibrionaceae bacterium
AGTTCTAATTTTTCTGATTGTAGAAATATTTTTCAAAATCTTAGCACAATTTATTTTTCTGGAAAATACAATGATCTCATCAAAAATGTTTTTGATTCAAAAGGTGTGAAATAAATGAAAAAATATTATTTCCTTATATTGATTTTGAGCCTTTCGACATACTTTTCAAAAGAAAAAGAAACGGCTCAAAATTTAAATGGTCAAACTCAGATTCAAGTTCTTTCTTTAGCCTCATCATCACGCACTGAGGATCCATCAAGAAAACCGATGGACGCTCAGAAAAACAATACAACGGAGCAAAGACTCAACCCTTCGAATGAATTGAAAATTGAAGCTCTATTAGAAAGCTTAAGTTCCAATACAAATTGGGTTATTGAAACGGATAACAATATCCCAAGATTAATTTATGGGGGAATAATCCCTCTTGAACAAAACACACTAGAGGATGTCGAATTATTTTTAAAAAAACTCTTAAAAGCTTCAAATCTTGATACTGCTGAATTTGCTTCAAATTCTGAAAAGTCAAATGAAGCTGAAATGGAACAAATCTATTTCTTTAATCAATTTCATAAAAATATCGAAGTTTACAACGGTGCTTTAAAAATATTTGTCCAAAAAGAAACTTCTGGCATAAGTTATATAATGAATGATTTTTATCAAATTGACGAAACAATCAGTCTTGAAAAATACTCATCGGCTGATGTCGAAAAAATTTTATTTTCCAAATACAATGATTTAAAGATCACTACGGCCTTTTGCCAACGTTAAGTTTACTATATTGAACAAAATAAAGCCCATTTAAGTTATGTCTGCTACTTAACGCTTATGAATCAACCCCATCATTCATTACAGGTTGTTGTGTCTGCCGAAAATGGAAAAATTTTACGTCAAATTGATAAAGTTATTTATAACTAAAAGAAAAAATGAACCAGGTTTTCAGGTGTATTTTCATTTTCAGAGCCCCATTTCAAAACCCGATCCTTTGGGCATTTACTCTTTGACAGATGGTCAAGACCAAAAACGAATTTTACTCATAGGTGATTCCCCTGTCGACAAAGTGGTTGCTTATAAAATTGGAGCAAGATTTATAGCAGCAACTTGGGACCCAACTCATAAATTAAATGAAAAAGGAGTCGATCTATGCCAATTCGAAACATTAATCAAATTTGACAAATTCATTTAGATTCTAGCGAAAACAATACACAGAGTATCAATCTCCCTTTGGTCAGCATCGACGCCAAGTGTTGTTCTAAAATGAAGTAATTTTTATTTTTAATTCAGCTTCACTTAATCAAGAGCAGACATTGTAATTTTACAAACAACCCAAACCAAGGAGAATATATGAAATCAACAGTAATTGCATTAGCACTTGTGCTTTCTCAAATGGCTTTTGCTAACTCACCTGCAGCAAAAACGGCACCAGCTCCAGCTGCACCTGCACATGCTGCTGAAAACACAGCGGCTCCCGCAGAAACAACTTCTGATAAAAAGTTGACTGTTCAGGAGGCAAAAAAAGAATGCAGTGGCAAAAAAGGCGCTGAGTTAAAAGTTTGCATGAAAGAGAAAATGGGTAAATAGATTTTTCTGTTTTTCCAGATCTTGACAGTCAACGGCTATTCCGTTGACTGTTTTTTATATCATGACTCTATATAAAAAAAGTTATATGGTAGGCTATGAAAATAGTGATAGTCGAAGATGAAGTTCAGCTCGCAAAAACCCTACATTCTTTTTTTCTCGAGCATGGATACGAGGTAACCACCTTATCGAACTATGAAGATTTAAAGCAAAGCTTGAATCAAAAAAATTTAATCACTGATATTGTGATTTTAGATCGAATGTTAGGCCTAGAAGATGGTGCGAGCCTAATTCCAAAAATTAAAACAGAAATTCCTCAGTGCCGAGTTCTTGTACTTTCTGCCATTAATACTGCTATTGAACGGGCTAATGTTCTTGATCTTGGAGCTGATGATTACATGGGAAAACCTTATTTAAACGTGGAACTGCTTTCACGAGTTCGAAATCTCGCACGAAGGTCTAATGCTGAAAATAAAATCACAAAAAAGATATTTGGTAATACTCGAATAGATCTTTTGGACCGTCGAATTTTTGTCGAAAACAAAATCCTTGATTTTACAAATAAAGAATATCAAGTTTTGTATATTTTGCTTTTGACACCTCAAAAAATTTTTTCAAAATTGGAGTTACTTGAACGCGTTTGGGATATGAATTCCCAAGTTGAGTCTAATGTTGTCGAAGTAACAATTAAAAATATTCGAAAAAAACTTGAAGAAGCCTCGTCAAATTTAAAAATACAAAGCAAAAGACATATGGGATATTGGATTGAAACGTAGTTTTTTTTTAAAAATATTTTTTGTTTTTTCTATTTCATATTTTTTATTAACGGGTCTGAGTTATTTCTTCCTTCAGTCTGAAAAATTAAAAAGTATCGATGATCAAATTGAACATGCGGCATCAAGCCTTTTGTCTGCAGGAATTAATCATATTTCTTTCGATGATTTCACCGAGGTTGAAAATTTAATTTTGGATAGTCTTGATGTGGATCCTCCCCAGCAAATTATTAACATCTATGACAAAAATGATGCATTTGTATTTCAGAATGAACTTAGTAAAATTTTGGGTCATATATTTCCCACCACAGAAGGTTGGGCCACCATTAACGAGAATTCCCATCGATATCGTATTTTAACATTTCAAATTCAAGGTACTGATAAAAAACTACAAATTGGCCTAATCCTGGATCAAGAGCAGCAGAGACTCTACTCTTTGGGAAAAAAAATTCTTTTTTTTAATCTTATCATTCTGTTCATCATTGGTTTTGTTTCATATCATTTAACTAACAGATTACTTTCTCCTGTTAATGAATTGTCCCTTTATCTAGAAAATCTTTCCCGAAACCCTCATTTAAGTTTAAGTTTTCTTGAGAAATTTAAAAATCGATACAAAAAAAATGATGAGATTTCAAAACTCATAACTTCAGTACTTAAAATAAGAAATCACTTAATGGAATCCCAAAAAACTCAATACAAGCTACTGGCTCATCTTGCTCACGAAATCAAAACCCCCTTAACTTTGCTTAAAAATGGGATTCTGAAGGGAGACTCAGAGCTCTCCTTGAGGAATATAGATCATCTCCACGAATTTCTTCAGGTACAACTCGAAATTTTACACTTAAATAATGATTCCAGTTTGATTACGGAAAATCATGCATTAAAATCCACACAACTTCTAACGAATGACATTTTAGATTTATTCCACAAAGAAAAAGATAGAATTTACCTTGAGCATCAAAATGAATTTCGTCTTTTCTGTCATCCAACCCTCATCAAACAAATCCTGATTAATCTGATAGAAAATGCTATTAAACATTCCTCATCGGGAAGTCCAATTCATGTCATATTTAATTTGGAAAACTTATCCATAGACAATGAAATTTCTACTTATGAAGCTTCTTTTAAAAATAGTTTTGGATTGGGGCTTCCCTGGATTGAATCTATTTGTCAAAGACTCGGATGGACCTTTAATGTATTTAAAAATGAAAAACAAAATACTTTTCAGGTTCTTATCTATTGGCGAAACTCCACCGACACTCTCTAAAATAAAAAACCCCAGAGACGGATGTCCCTGGGGTGGGCTTAAGAGCAGTGTGTGGGGCAACTGCTCAAAAACTGTGTTAAACCGATGTACTGATATCCTAATAAACTGATAATTATTTAAAATAAATTTTTAAAAAAATTGTTAAAACTCACTTTAGATAAGTACAGTCCAACACCACCCCCGTTTTAAGGGGGCGGCGCTACTGTGATCTATGATTATCCGATGAGTTTCAATGCCACACCAGGAAATTGGTTGGATTGAGCTAAAACAGAGACGGCAGCATTTTGTAAAATGCTTGCAGATGCAATTTCAGCTGTTTCTTTAGCTATATCTGCATCTGAAATTCTAGATTTTGATGCGGATAAGTTTTCATATTGAATATCTAAGTTACTCACTGTGGAATCCAAACGACTTTGAATAGCTCCAAAGTTTGCACGCATCGTACTGACTTTCATAAGAGCCTCATCCACAGATTCCAAAGAACTGCGCGCTCCGTCTTTATCATCAATCGCTAAACCATCAACACCTAAGGTTGAAGCTGTGGCATCGCTCGACAAGGAATACGAAATTTGATTTTCTTCTCCCGCAAATATACCTACTTGGAAAGTTAATTCTTCACCAGATCCATCAAGAAGTTTTTTATCACCAAATACAGTGGTTTTTGCAATACGATCTAACTCTTGAGTGAGCTGAACGGCTTCTTCATTTAGAAATCCACGCTCACGATCTCCGATATGATCACTGGCTGCCTGAATTCCTAACTCTCTTAGACGCACTAATATATTTGAAACTTCATTCAATCCGCCTTCACTCACTTGAATTGCTGAAACTGCATTAAAGGCATTGTTTCGAGCTTGAGAAATACCACGAATTTGGCCTTTAAGGTTTTCTGAAATAGCCAAACCTGCAGCATCATCTGAGGCATTCACAATTCGACTTCCCGAAGAAAGTGCGGCCGCCGCATGCTCTGTTCTTTTTTGTTGTTTTGATAGAACCCTTTGCGCCGAAATCGACGCCATGTTTGTTGCGATCCTTAAGCCCATAATAACCTCCCTAGGTTAAAAAGCTCGAGCTTCAAGTTTTTGAAACTCGAGTTGGCTGACCCTGGCAAATTGAAGTTCGCCCCACTTGATCAGACCATTGTTAATTTTTTAAGGAGTTTTCTAGGTGCCCGTTAGATTGACTGCTTAACGAAGCTTCTAGATCCCTCCGAACTTGCTTGTGTATCTTCTCGGCGAAGGTCCAGAATACTTTAGCCCTTGGTCTAGGTTTTAAGCGT
>DAIRER010000181.1:0-4880 GCA_036795495.1 Pseudobdellovibrionaceae bacterium
CGAAAGTGAAGCCGATTTTTACGGATCTATGGATGGTGCCAGTAAGTTTGTTCGAGGAGATGCGATTGCCTCGATCATAATTGTAATGATTAATATCATTGGTGGTCTTTTAATTGGAATGATTCAAAAGGATTTAGATATTGCTACGGCGGCAAAGTACTATACGATGTTGACTATTGGAGATGGACTGCTCACTCAGATTCCAGCACTCATTATCTCTACAGCGGCCGGCACCATCGTGACTCGAAGTTCACGTGATGGTTTAGATATGGGTACGGAAGTGACCAATCAACTTTTTTTAAACAGTCGTGTGTTAATGATCACGGCAGCAGTGTTGGGACTTTTAGCCCTCGTGCCGGGGCTTCCGACAATTCCATTTATGACAATGGCTCTTCTTTTGGGTGGTCTGTCCTGGATTATTACAATGTATAAAAAAGAGGAAGAAGCCACAGAACGTAAAAAAATTGAAGCCCAAGACAATGCCCCAAGAAAAGAAAATATTGAAAGTATGTTGCCATTAGATATGGTTGAGCTCGAGGTTGGTTATGGATTAATCAAAGTCGTAGATTCAGAAAAAAGTGGAGACTTGCTCGAGCGGATTGTCAGTATTCGAAAACAATTCGCCTTGGATTTTGGAATTATCGTACCCAGTGTTCATATTCGAGATAATCTTCAGTTGGAACCCGGTGAATATCGAGTTTTAATTAAAGGAAATAAAGTGGGTGGGGGGTATCTTAGAGCCGATTATATGTTAGCGATGGATCCTGGAAATGTGACTCAATCTATCCAGGGAATTCCAACCAAGGAACCGGCGTTTGGTTTGGATGCCTTATGGGTATCTCCTAATCAGCGTGAAGAGGCGGAGCTTGCAGGATATACTGTAGTTGATTTGCCAACAGTGATGGCCACTCATTTGACTGAGATCATTCGATTGCATGCTCATGAACTCTTGGGACGACAAGAGGCCGTGGCTCTTATCGATAATTTCAAAAAAGTAAATCCTAAAGTTGTGGAAGAATTAATACCTGATCTTTTGACTTTGGGTTCAGTCGTTCGAGTTCTCCAAAATTTATTAAAAGAACAAATTTCTATCAGAGATTTGCAAACTATTTTTGAAACGCTTGCCGATGAAGCTCCTAAAAACAAAGATATTGATTCGTTAACAGAAAATGTTCGAAAAAATTTATCCCGAATGATTACTTCAAAATTTGTGGGCGAAAATTCAGAAATTCATGTGCTGACTTTACATCCAGTGATTGAAGAATTAATTGCAAATTCACTTTTACACACAGAGCAGGGAGTTCAGCTGGTGATGGATCCAAATACAGCTCATCGATTGATTAATGAAATCGCACAAAGTATAGAGCATCATCCTGAAATTGCCTCTCAGCCGATTTTGTTAACAAGCCCGTCGGCGCGTCGTCATATATATAAACTCACCTCTCGATTTATTCCTCAGTTGGTGGTGTTGTCGCACAATGAAATTTCTGGAGAAGCCAGTGTTAAATCAGTTGGATTAGTGGAGATGAAACATGCAAGTTAAAAAGTTTGAAGCAAGATCAATGAAAGAGGCTCTAGAAATGGTGAAAAGCCAAATGGGACCCGACGCCATTATTCTTTCAGCGAGAGACAATGTGAAATCCTATGGTTTATTAGGTCAAGGCAGTGTCGAAATCACTGCGGCCATTCGTGAGGACTTAAATCACAAGAAAAAGTTTGCAGAATCGCGGATGCGTGAGCAGGACCGCGAAAGATTTCAACAAAGCTCAGCACAAGCTCAAAAGAAAATCATCAATAAATATGTTGATAGTTATATGAATAAGACAGCTGCAGCGAACGCGTCTACTGCCTCTTCGGTATCTACCGCAAATACCAATTCTCATGCGGGGACTGGAATTCGACCCCGTAAAGGGGCTATGAAGTATATTGATATTGAAGATGATCAAATCAATACAAATAACTCTAAATCGAGTCCTGATCCAAAAGTTCATAATGAAGCTCAATCTTTATGGCAAAAGATGAATCCTCGAGAAGAAGAGATTCAGAATTTAAAACAAGAAATAAATATTTTAAAAGAAATGCTTGAAAAATTCTCTACAGGCTCTCAGCAAACGATGAATACAAGCTACCCAGGTCTCTCTTATGGCATTCCCTATGAGTTGAGTTTTTTATTTACAAAATTAACTAATTCAGGAGTTTCTGAAGAGGTCTCCTCGGAAATTTTAAATCTAGCAAAGGATTTATTGCAACCTTCTCGACTGAAGCAAAAATCCATTGTTGAGGGTTGGGTGGCCCGGTATATTTTAGAGACGACCCCGATTGCCTCTCAAAAACTAGAATCTCAGGTCCAATGTTTTGTAGGACCGGTGGGTTCAGGTAAAACGTCAACTCTTGTAAAAATGGCAAGCCACTTGATGGTCCGTGAAAATAAAAAAATTGCAATCGTGACAACGGATACGCAAAAAGTGGGTTCTGTTGAGCAAATGAAAATATATTCTCACATCTTAAATATTCCGTTTGCCGTTGTTAAAGATCCATCAGAATGGGGTAAAATTCTTCGTCAGCTTTCCTATGCAGACTATATTCTTTGTGATTTTCCAAGTGTAAATTTTAAAAATCATTCCGAGGTAATGTATTTAAAAAATTTAATTCCAGAGCCTTTGGTTAAACCCCAAGTGCATATGGTTTTATCCACATTGATGGGCGATCAGGATTTAGAAATTATCGGAAAAAATTTAAAAAATATTTCAGCACATGATGTTTTATTTACGGGTTTAGATCAATCCTCGCAGCATGGGTCTATTTATAATTTTACTAAAAAATTTGGAATTGGACTTTATGGTTTCGGTATCGGGACAAAAATTCCTGAAGATTTTGAGTACGCGACAAAAGAGCGAGTTTTAGATTTGATTTTTAGAATTACAGCATCGACAAATAATCCAATGGCCCATTTTGAAGAAGGAGCGTCATCGACATGAAAACAATCAGTGTAACGTCTGGTAAGGGCGGAGTCGGAAAAACAACTTTTTTAGTCAATCTGGCTTTGCAATTGAAACAATCGGGTCACCGTGTTCTCATTCTTGATGGAGATCTTGGGATGTCGAATGTGGATCTTTTGTTTGGAAAAAAGGCTGCCTATAGTTTATGGGATGTGATGAGTGGTTCAAAAGAATTAACAGAAATTTTAGTTTCACTGGCTCCGGGAGTGGACTTAATTTCTAGTGGTTCGGGCCTTTTAGAGTACAATCACTTAGATGCCTTTCAGCGCCGATCGATGTTAGAGGTGAGTCAAGAATTAAATAAAAATTATGATTTTATGCTTGTAGATACGGCTCCCGGTATTAGTGAAAATGTATTGTATTTAAATTATGCTGCGGATGAGATTATAGTTCTTATTACTCCTGATGTGGGAAGTTTTACGGATGGATATGCATTAATTAAAGTTTTAAATGCCAAACACAAAGTTAAAAGATTTAATATTGTGGCCAATATGGTTCAAGACGAAAACGAAGGAGTCAGTGTTTTTGAAAGATTTCAAGGAGTCACTCACAGATTTTTAGAAGTGGGTTTAAACTATTTAGGATCTGTTCCTTTTGATTTATCATTAAGAGATGAACGAGGAACGGGAAGACTGCTGACTCAACAGAGTAAAATTTCTCAAGCACGGCGGGCCTTAATTGATATTGAAAAAGAAATTCAAGTTCTACAGAAACACAAGCATTATCATGAGACCCATGCAAATTTTTGGTCTCAAGTCGTAGGGTTTGCTTAGAATTTGACTTAGAATGAGACAGGGATTTACAGAAAAGTCTGTATCTATAAAATGAGCTTTAAAGCCAGCGAGGGCTTTGTTAGACTAAATAAGGGTGAGGGATTATGGCGAAAAATTCTGCGTTAGTAAAAAAGTATCAAGATTTTCCAAAAAAAATTACTGCTAAACACAAAGACAAATTGATTCGTGAGTATTCACCGTTAATTAAATTTGTGGCACAAAAAATTGCGGCTCGTTTGCCCTCGAACATTGAGTTGGATGATTTAATATCTGCCGGTGTGATTGGGCTTATGGATGCTATAGATAAATATGATTCTACACGTGATAATAAATTTAAGACCTATGCTGAGTTTAGAATCCGTGGGGCCATTTTGGACGAATTGCGTGCTCAGGATTGGGTTCCTCGATCCATTCGTGATAAGGCCAAGGCCTTGGACCGAACCATTGTTCAGCTTGAGGCCACTTTAGGTCGAAGTGCAACCGATGAGGAAATCGCTCAAAAATTAGAACTGACTGTGGATGAATTTTATTCTCTTGTGAATCAAGTTAAACCTGTCAGTTTACTCCCGATAGAACAATCCAATGATTACAACAATACCGATAAAAAATCGATTTTGGATATTTTAGAAGGTTCAAAATCTGCAAATCCACATAATCAATTGGACTATAAGTTAGTTCAAAATGTCATGGCAAAAGCCATAGAAGAACTTCCGGAGCGCCAACGTATGGTTCTTTCTTTATATTATTATGAAGAGATGAGTTTAAAAGAAATTGGACAAGTCCTTCAGGTGACTGAAAGTCGAGTTTCGCAACTTCATGCTCAGGCGGTGGTGCGTTTAAGAGCACGCATTTCTACAACACTTGGTTCTATGGAAGGTGAAATTCTGTAGTTCATGCCCTCTATTTTATTGTTCCTATTGGTGTCATTTTGATCCCAATTCTTGCCTAAAAACTAGGCACACCCATTGCATTACACTCTTTTAAGATGAGCAAGAGCCCTTTGGGGTCTTTTTGTATCATAAAACTTTTGTGGGGGATTAACCCAACTTGAAAAGGAGAGTGTCTATATTATGGAACAAGATCACAATATAACAGATCTTGAGTTAGT
>DAIRER010000182.1:0-4854 GCA_036795495.1 Pseudobdellovibrionaceae bacterium
GTGGCGGTGGTGGCGGCGGTTTCCGTCGTGGTCCTCGTCCTGGTGGCGGTGGCGGCGGTGGTGGATCTCGCGGCGGCAGTGGCGGCGGCGGTGGATACAACCGACGATAATTGATTTAACTATGTTAATATCTTCAAAAACCCGATGTTTTACATCGGCTTTTTTGTTTTTTAGAATTATGGATTAAGTTCCGAATTTATTTCAGCTAATTTTTTTTCAAGCTCGACTATTTCTTTTTTTAAACGGTTCAGGGATTTATCAATATTGCCCTGGATGATCTCGTTTTTACTTTTACCATATTTAGACATTCGGTTGTGAATATCTCTTATTTCATTCACTTTAACTTCAGTTTTATTTTTTTCAGATTTTAAATATGTGATTCTAGCGTCTCTAAGTGTGGATCGGATTTCTGGTGACCAAGTCAATTCTGACCAATCCTGTAAAGAAGACGCTACGGATTGAGTGAGTGGGCCACTTCTAAGAGTAGAAGCAATTTCAGGATCATTTTGACGTTTGGCGAGTTCTTTAATGAGAAAACTTCTAATTTTTTTATCATAGCTTTTAAGGACCATGGTTTTTAAATATTCAGAATCAGTGACTATGGGGTCACCTTCACAGACTTTACACATTAAATCGATATCTTTTTTTTCTAGAGATGTAAGATAGCCGTCTTGTTGAAAACAACAAACCGTACAAGCAATTGTTAAATCTTTATTTTTATGCTGAAAGTGGTAGTGGTTCGGATCGATAAGGTGAAAGGTTTCATGAAAAAAAAGTCCCTTTTGAGAAAAACTTTGTGCAATTGAAATGGTTGGCCATTCAACATGACCACAAAGTGTAGCTAAACCCATAATACTTGTGTCAGAATTATTTGCACAGGTTATATTTATAGGTTTTTTTTGTTCAAAAAAAAGTCGCTCCATAAGATCTAGATTTTGTTGTGCCAATGGACCATTTAGTTTTTTTAAGCAGGTCATGCCTTGATAGAGTTCATCTGCGTAATCACTTCTAATTGTTGTTTCAGTATTTTTTTTATTTAAAAAGGTATCACAAACAGGATCTATTTTCAGATTCAATTTTTTAGTGAACTCAATTTTTTTTAAGTTTTCTTGAATGCTATTATTAAATTTTGATCGAAAAGAACTATTGAGTGGGGATAGTTCCTGGCAAGATCCAGGCTGAGTGAGGGTTATCTCTTCTGTAACTTTATTGTCGTAGGTAAATAGAATTTTATTATTCTTAGAATCGACTGTACCAGTTTTAAAGAGATACGGAATTCCATCAGAATGAATCCGATAGACTTGGACTAGATTTTCTTTTTTTACATAAAGTTGGTCAAAGTCTGATGATAGATTGTTCCGATATAGACGAGCTTTAAGGTGACCATTTTTATCGTAACAATCAAAGGTTGAAGTGTTTTTTTTATCTTTTTCAATAGATTCGGGAATTCTTTCAAAGCAGGATTCGCTCCAAAACATTTCTGAAAGTGTTAAGGGCTGAGCTTGTGAAAAAGATAAAAATAAAGTTAAAAAGATAAGCTTGATGACCATTTGTTTAGTTTATCAAGATTTATAAACTAAACAACTTAGGCTAGACCATTATGGCAGATTTCCAGGGTTTGAATATAATCATTTGCATTAATAAAAACAGTTAAGGATAAGGCGGAAAATAGGACCTTGTGTACAGTTAAATGATTTTTTTTAAGTGCATTTAATAAATGTAGAGCAACATAAGGAGAGCTGTTTCCTGTAACTGTCGTTGTGACAGAGGAAAGATTGTTGTTTAAAATCATAAAGTCTTCTGTTTTGGGTGCGTTTTCAATAAAAGTTAAAATTTCTGAGCTTGATGTAAAATAAATTTCAATATTTATTCCAGAATCATTAATATGTAGAACTTGGGGTGCCGCGATTTGATTTTTCTCTAAGTGATCTAAAAAGTTTTGTAACGCTTGTGCGGAGTCCTTTGAGGTTGATTTTATGCAAATGATTTTTTTATGTCCATTTATACTTAATATTTTTTGTGATTCAAACATTTTAGAATTGTCCTTTTCTGAAAGTTCTTGAGTGAGCAGCATATGGTTTGAAGTGTTAATTTGTGTGGGTTTATTTTGAAGATTCTGGTTTTTAAAATGAGCCGGCCCAACGGATAGGGAGACTTTTTTGATGGAAGCGAGTTCTACAGAGCGATAATGTAAAACTTTTGCTCCCCAAAATGTCATGTCTAACAGTTCATCATATTTTAAATCGTGGAGAGGTTTTGCTTGGGGCAAAAGACTTGGATCTGCAGAAAAGACACTGGGAACTTCTTTGAGAATTTCACATCGAAGGGCTTTAAATCGTGAAGCAATGGCCACAGCCGTGGTGTCAGATCCTCCACGTCCCAGAGTTGTGATTTCTTTATTTAAGGGACACACTCCTTGAAAACCAGCAACAATAACAACTTTTTTTTCTTTTAAGGCGGCAGTAATTCGAGGAGATTGAATATCTGTTATCATTGCATTTGAGTGAGAGTTTGTCGTTAAAATTCCCGCTTGGCTTCCAGTCAGACTGATCGCTGGAATTCCCAAATCAATAAGAGCCATAGATAACAAAGACATACTGATGCGTTCGCCAACAGTCAGAAGCATATCCAGTTCTCTGGGATTTGGATTTATAGTGATTTTTTGAGCTAACTCGATTAAAGAGTCTGTTGTTTTTCCCATGGCACTTACGACTACGATAAGGTCAAAGCCATTATTATAGTTTTCTGCTAGATCAGCGGCTACCGATTTTATTTTTTCAGGATCCGAAAGGGTCATTCCACCGTATTTTTTAACGATTAATTTGTTTTTACTATTCTCAGCCATCATTTCTACATATCACGAGTTTTAAAATATAAAAAATATTATTATTTTTCTGTCGATCTATTGTCTTAAAAGTAAGCGTTCTTTTTGAATATCGAAAAATGCAATTGTCATTTTTTGTGCCCCTTTTGGAACTTTAATACGAAACTGAGAAATGTTTTTAGGAACGTATGCGACTAATAACTCTGCATTAAGATCCTTCAGGGACTTTCGGGTTACGTTTAGGAAATCTGCCAATTGATTTAAGTCTACTCCACCAGCAACTGTTACATATTCAAAATCCATTGGGGCTGGTTGCTCAATATCTCGAAATCCATAAAGACTAGGTGCTTTGGCAATAAGCATGGCTGCTAAAATTTTTGGAACATACTCTCGAGTTTCTTCGGGAAGAGCTTTGAGCTGAACAAGACGCCAATAATCATTTGTATGATATTTTTGGATTCTACGTCGAAGTCCATTTTCGCCCATATTGTAGCTTGCTGCAACTAAGTACCAAGAGCCAAAATCTCGATACAGATCTTGCAAATACCGAATGGCAGCTTGAGTGCTTTTAGCAATGTCTTTTCGTTCATCTAACCACCAACTGACATTGAGTCCATAACGTTTACCTGTAGATTCGATAAATTGCCATGGACCGACGGCATCCGCAGTACTTTCTGCATGAAATGAAAATCCACTTTCAACCATAACCATATAAGCCAAATCAGTTGGAACTCCAGCTCTGCGCAGTTCTTTTTGTAGATAGGGTAAATATTTAAAGGATCTTTCGAGCCATTCTCTGTACCACTTTCTGCCGCGACCTTGATAGTAGGAAATCCATTTTGCAACATTTGGATTATAAGAGACTGGAATATCAAAAATAAGTTGAGACTCTGTTTTAACAGGTATTTTGGACTTAAGAGATTCTAATTTTTGAGAAAGAGAAGCAGTTTTTGGAATTGCAGCAGGCGCAGTTGTGGACAAGGTGAGTAAACAAATACAGATAAAAATCAAATTAGAAATACTTTTCAAATAAGTTTGTGACATAGAAACACACTAACGTAATTTTGACGATTTGCAGAGTTCCCTGCCAAAAAAATGTCTGAATCTACACCTTTGTCGTAACAAGGAGCGGCTCTTATCGGCACGTACTGAAAAATAGAGAGTCTAGATTTATTTTTCTCGATGAAAGTAGGTATGGCATAGGCTTTGCTTTATATTTTTATAAAGGAAGGTGTATTCATGTCTCTTAAAGGAGTTTATACGGCACTCAGTGGTTCTATCGCCCAAGGTCTTAAGATGGACACTATAGCCAATAATTTAGCCAACGTGAACACTCCTGCCTTTAAAAAAGATCAGCAGGTATTCCAAGAGTATTTAACAGCTAATGAAAAACCTCCGACAGTGATCCAAGTTCCAAAAATTCCTGCCTCTATTGAAAGTTTTTACGACATGCAGGGCGGAGATAAAAGTTATGTGGATAGTCAGGGTACCTATACTGTTTTTGAGCAGGGGGGATTAAAGGCTACGGGAAATTCTTTAGACGTTGCTATTGATGGCGATGGATTTTTTGAAGTGGCTACACCGACAGGAGTTAAATTAACTCGCTCTGGGAATTTTACTTTAGATGGAAATGGTCAAGTAGTGACAAAAG
Source organism: Pseudobdellovibrionaceae bacterium (assembly GCA_036795495.1). Taxonomy (GTDB): domain Bacteria; phylum Bdellovibrionota; class Bdellovibrionia; order Bdellovibrionales; family Bdellovibrionaceae; genus DAIRER01. The sequence goes on from DAIRER010000182.1 coordinate 4,476, forward strand.
AGGGGTTTCCTTTGCTAAAGCTAGGTGCCGATGGAGCAGACCCCTCGATGCGAACAATTAAAATGCTGGGACAAGGTTCTATAACGATCACCGATTCTGGAGAACTTTTAGAGGGCGAGCAACTGTTAGGAAAACTTTCTGTGGTCAAGGTTTCCAATTTAGATGGACTAAAAAAAACAGGAAACTCACTTTATGATTTTAAAGAAAATCAACCTTCAGAAGTTATAAGTATTCAAAATCCAAGTTTGAAACAAGGGTTTTTAGAAACTTCCAATGTAAATATTGTTCAAGAAATGACAGACATGATTCAAACACAACGAGCCTTTGAAAGCACTCAAAAAGCAATCAGTGCTTTTGATTCAATGACTGATAAATTAGT
>DAIRER010000183.1:0-4847 GCA_036795495.1 Pseudobdellovibrionaceae bacterium
ATTCATCTTGGATTTTTACCTGGTAAAATGTTGGATGTTGCAGCCATTCAACCTGAGCATGCGAATTTAGGTCTTTACTTTGGACTTTACTATGTGATGACAGGTTTACATGGAACTCATGTGCTTATTGGTATGGGTTTGATCACCTGGTTATTGATTAGAAATATTCGTGGTGATTTTTCTCCAAATTTTTATACCCCACTAGAGGGTGTCGGAATATTTTGGCACATTGTTGATTTGATTTGGATCTTTTTATTTCCATTATTATATTTGATTGGATGAGGTAGAAAATGTCAGAACACAGCTCAGAACATAGTACATATAAACACACAATTCCCTTTAACGTTTACGTTAAGGTGGCGTTGTCCTTGTTTGCACTTACGCTTTTAACGGTGATAGCCAGTCGTTTTCATGGAGCTCTTGGAGTTTTGGCTGCCCCTGTTGCGTTTTTGATTGCGAGTGTGAAAGCGGCTTTGGTTTTATTGTACTTTATGCATCTAAAATACGATAACAAATTAAATCGAGTTATTTTTGGAACAGGTTTTATCTTTTTATTTATTCTTTTTGTTTTTGCTGCGGGTGATATTTTCACGCGAATTGCTGAAAAAAGTACTTTGTAGAAGGATCTGTGCTTAGGATTTTTGCAGACCTTACAAAATTTGGAATTGTTTTATTTTCTATCTTGGCGGGTTTGATTGGCTACGCTGCTGGTTATCAGTCTGAAGTTCATTTTGATTTACATCATTTTCTCAATTTTTTATTGGGACTTTATTTTCTAAGCTCTGGAAGTCTGGCTCTCAATCAAGCACAAGAGTGGAAGTTAGATCAAAAAATGAACCGCACCTCAAAAAGACCAGTTGCTGCGGGAAAATTAACTCCTTCGGCGGCGGGCTTATTGGCGTTATTTTTCTTAGTTGCGGGGGCTCAGCTTTTATTTAGTGCTTCTTTATTAGCGGGTGCTCTTGGCTTGATTTCTGTGTTTTTATACAATGGGGCCTATACATTGTATTGGAAGCGTCAGTGGGCTTTTGCGGCAGTTCCTGGGGCGATACCTGGAGCTCTTCCTGTGACTATTGGTTACGCGGCGATCAATTCGCATATTTTTAGTCCTGAGTCCGTCTATTTATTTTTAATTATGTTTTTATGGCAGATGCCACACTTTTGGGTTCTGACAATCAAGTACAAAGAGGATTACGCTCAAGGAGGTGTTCCTGTCCTGCCTGTGGCCCGCGGGGTTTCAGTAACCCTCTATCATATTGTAGTTTATACCTTGGCTTATATTGGTGTGGCCTTTGCGGCGCCCTTGTTTTTTCAAGTCAGTTGGATGTACGTGCTTTTCTTTGCACCGATTTCAGTTAAACTTTTATTAGATTTACGTCGTTATTATAGGTCCAATGCTGAGCAAAAGTGGCTCAGTTTTTTTATGTGGATCAATATCAGTTTGTTTGTATTTCTTGCCGTTCCAGTCATTGATAAGTGGAACTTTCTATTCACTCGTTCGAATTAAGAATTTAAGCCATACGTTGGTCCATGATTTATACTAAATAAAAACTACTTGATACGCACTCATGGGGATAATATTCTTCTAATGAGACAAAATTTATGTATTTTTCATGGGGGTGAAATGAATACTCAGAATAAACAAAATGGCTTTTCAATGATATCTGTAATAGTTGCCGCTGGGATATTCTCAGTTATCAGTTTAGGTTTAGCATATGCCATTGGTAATGCTTTAAAGGGAGCTTCTCATCTCAGAAATGTAGAAATCGTCGATAGTGTTTCTGATTTAATTGGTGGATTGGCCGGAGACCCTGATTATTGTTCACTTTTATTTAATGGAACTGATATTTCGGGTCCATTTCCAAAGACAATAAAATCGGATGTTCAATTTTATGAATTGTTATCCACAGGAACTTTAGGTGCTAATAAAATTATAGGGCAAGGACAACTCTTTGAAAATTTTATTAAAATTGAAAATTTAGATCTCGTTGTTGATAATTTATTCGGATCGGGCCGCTATCTTGGTTCCATTGTTATTAAAATGAAAGCAAATACTGGTTATAATTTATTTTTCACAAGAAAAGTCCCATTAATGATCTCAACGGATTCAACAAGTAAGGTTTCAAACTGCAGTACCTCATTTAAAAATACATTGGGCGCCCGAATGGGATCATTTTCAGAAACTTGTACTGACTTTGCGTCGACAGGATGGTCAAGTAAAAATAGTTGTTTGCAAGATGGACGATGGCACATGGTATTTTCACACAATGCAGCGGGTGCTCCCACTTTTGGGACTGAAAATGATCTGGTTTCCCATATCGATGCAGGGGCAGCCGTTCGAATTGGGTTACCTCCTGGAACTTTTGGATTGGATGGTTTCTATCAACTATGCGAAACTACGACTCGACAAGGAACCAAGTTGGTCTGTCTTTGGGGACCTAGGCCTGAAGTTCCTAACTGGGCTATCTCTCAAATTGGACCCTACAAAGCGGGTGCTGCATTTACAAATGGTGAACTCTACTGGAGTGGAAAACCGGATGCGCCAACGGGGCCAGATGTAAATACTAAATTAAATTGGTTAATTAAATATTAGATTCTATATTCTAAAAATAATTTTCTAATGAGGCGAGATTTAATCTTGAATCTCAAAAAGATATTCGGATGTGTGAAAGCTATCAGTGGATCTTGGTTCTGTTGTTATTGGCATTGGATCTAGTGTTGTAATTTGTAACCCATAAATACCCTGGGGTATTACTCCTAAATCCATAAGAACCAGTTGAGCAGTTTCATTTAATTTAAAATTCACTTTATAATTTTTAATCGGAAGATCATCACGTTTCTGAAATAAACCAGAAGAACTATTCATTATATGATTTAATGATCTAAATTCATTTTCAAAAATTAAACGTACTATCGCTTGATCATTTGTCGTTCGAATGGTTTGTAAAGTGTATAAATTGGTATAATTTAAAGCGAAAGGGCCTTCAAAGCCACCGCCCTCCCACAGAACCATGCGCTCATCAACCCAGACTTTCATAAAATAATTTATATTTTTTAAAGCTGCAATTGTCGAAAAATCATGAGCAAAAAGGCGGATCTGAATCACTTGTTCTGGAATGTTAAGTTGAGAAACGGGTATATTATTGTGTCGATTGGTATTGTTAGGATTTTTTGGGTTTTTCAGTTGAAGAACAAGGTTCTGAGCGCTCATTCCTTTTCTAAGAACTTGAACATGAGGAGCTGGTGGAAAAATACTATTACAGGTGTTGGCAAAGGAAATAATTGAAAAATGAAAAAGTAGGATCAATGTAATTAATTTCATAGCTTCTCGCTTTTTTAGAGTTGATTCAAAACCTTTTTTCAAAGGTGCTTATATCCAATGATTTTAAAGAGTCATTCAAATGTTGTTGATTTGTAAAATGAACAACCCTTCCAATTAAAAACTATGTTAAAAGTAATGATTTTTCATGGGTTAGGGAGCCTTCGGAGTAAAATCAATTGCATCCTGCATTTGCATTTGGATTGGCTCTGGGAGCGCAACTGATTTATAACCCATTTTTTCGAGGAGCAGTTTCATTTCGGGCACGTGAAGTTTTCCTACGATTGCAAGTAATTGATCAACTTCCTGACGACCATTGAAAGTACTTTCAATATTATTTACCATTGTCGAGTTTCGACCGCGTATAATTCCCAGGCTCATGGGAAATAACCTTTGATACCAACGTTCAGTTTGATATTTAGAAGTGCTAAGAAGTAACCCAGAGATTTGATAAAGTGAAAAGGAACTGAGGGCATAAGCACTCTTTAGGGCAACATCAGGAGGAATAAATGCTGAAGCCGTGTAGTATCCAGCAAGTAAACCTATAGTGAGATATCCATCAATTGAGTTAAGATTTTCCCATAAATCAGGTTTATGCCCATCTTCAAGATGAAATGTTTCTTTTGGCCCGTTAACGGTCGGGAGATCCTGCCCATTCGTGGCAAATTTAGCAAGATCTATAATTTCTCGTATTGTGAAAATCGAAACTCCGTTCACTGATAAATCGCTGTCTTTACTTTTCTCAGGAATTTCTTCAAGAGTCGAAATAAAATGACTCAAATCCTGACTCGACATACTTTTAAGATTATTTATTATATTGTTTCGAGTCTCTGCGATTACTGCTTCTGTTATAGTGCTTACTTCTGTGCGTCCTGATTTACCAAAAATTTTTCCGATGAGACGAGCAAGCCAAAACTGCGGTTTATCTTTTATTCTAATTTTAGTGGTAATGGGCGTGATTACTTTACTCTTGAATCGCCCGCCCCAGGTCTTTTCTGAATCGAATCCTTCAACACCGACATAGTCAAAGTTATTAATAACTTCCCGACCTACGGCAGCACTTGTTTTATTTTTAATATGGGTTTCGCCCATTAGAACTAATGTTCTCGGCCGTCCATTTACATCTTTTGTAAAAACTTGGACTGCGTAGTCGTCTTTCATGGCTTTGTAGAGGGAGGCGTAGACGTTGGTTTGTCTTTCTTTTCCAAAATTGAATATCCCCTCACAAGTAGAAACCGCATTTACTTTAAATGAAATCGATAAGAGTAACATTAACAATGTAAATGCCGCTCTTCGGATTTGAACTAACATTCTAACTCCTTGGTACTTGTTCCAGGATGGAACCTTATGGCTGGAGGATTTTGCAACATCTGTACCGGGGCCTAAACTGAGTTTATTTCTAGTTAATGGTAAAAGTTGTGTCCAATCTCTTTACAGAGTGACGTAAAAAGTGTTGAACATTTTAACACACACTTGTAAATAACTCAGGGACATCGGCGGTGAATTTGGGGTATCTAATTGTAATGAT
>DAIRER010000184.1:0-4827 GCA_036795495.1 Pseudobdellovibrionaceae bacterium
CCCTGAGTTTGTGGAATTAGTAATTAACCCACCAATGGCCGCACTCTGACGATCTCGAATGGTGAGTGTTGTTTGTACTTTGTTTTCACTTTTTATAGGGGCTCCATCTTTAGATAGGCCTAATAAACTTCCTAAAGAAAAATCGATTTCCATAGAAACACTTCCCGATTTATCATTACTGACTTTTGGAATAATACCCGTATTGATTCCCACCCCAATGGTACTCGTAATGGGCTGACCATCTTTACCAATAGAAGTGACCGGGTAATCTGTCATTTGGCTAATAACTCCTTTTTTACCACTTTCAACTAAAATACTAGAGCTCTTTAAAATTCGAGCATGGCCATGATCTTTTGCAAAGTTAAGCTTAGGTAAAAGATCTTTTACTATTCCTGTAATTGAACTAACCACTCCACTTCCGCTGCTTCCACCAGAGGAAAATTGTAAATTAGAAGCATCATCCATTGAGGGAATCCATCCAATTTTAAAAGCTTTGTTATAGTCCTTATTCAACTCAACAAAATGAACCACAATTTGTACAATTTTAGCAGCCGGAGGTGGTGCTCCCTCTTTAATTTTAATCAGATTCACGACGCCATCATTGGCTCGTTTGGACTGTAGAATTGCCTTTTCATTGTTAGGATCTAAAACAATCGGTGGCATAAAGAGTTTAGCTTTAAGTTCCGCATCCTTTTTTTCATCTTCACTAGCGGCCCATCCCGTGAGGACAATGGTTCCATTGATCGCACGCACTTCAATTTCAGGATTATTTACATCTCTTGAAATCACTTCGGCAATTTTTTTAAGTGCAATGGGACTTAAAGTGGCAATGGTCGTTGCCTTATCTCCAAACTGTTGCACTGACGAATGAATTCTAGAAATATCTTGAGGCATGATCACTTGTCCATCCACAAGAACTTTATTATTTACAATTTTAATATTAATGCCTTCAATATCTCCAATAAGAGCCCTTAGTTCACGAGCGACTTTATCTAGGTCACTTTTTTTAACAGTGATTCGATACTTCTTTAAAATCCGCGAAGTTCTAGGGTCTTGAATCGTTAAAGTTGCAAAGCCCTCTTTGCGTGGCTTTAAAAGAATATTATTATTTGCTTTAGAATACTCTGCTCCGACAATTTTTTTAAAGTCCCCACCAAAACTAATTCTTTCAGGTAAATCAGGCAAAGTTTCTATATGATCAATCCCCAATGTTAAATCAACATAGGTTTGTTCTTTAAAATCACTGTAGGTCGCCTCTAAGGCTGAAATTTCTTTGGGCTCGTTACTCATTGTGGGAGGAGCAATTTGCGCAAACACCCTGGGCTGGTCAATAAATTGTAGAAAAATAGAAAGGCTTAGAATTAAATATTTCATAAAGGGACCCTTCCATTTTTAGGTTTAACTTGTGTCGGCGCTGGAGCTGGCGCACGAGGTGGCACATATGGGGCCGGTGAAGGACTCAGACTTGGATTTGGACTGAGTGCGCTTGGACTTGGAGCTAATGAAACTTGGGGTACTCCCAAGACAGAATCTGCTGTTGAACTTGGTAGACGCGGAATGGGAGCCCGATCATTTGGATTACGTAATGTAAAAAAGATATTACTGGGTGCTGTGGAAAGCATATAAACTAAATCCTGAGCCTGTTTAACATCCACTTCTACTGTGATCGTATTGTATTTGGTGTCGCCTGTAAGTGCTATTTGAGAAATATTTTTACCGGAAGAATCCAATTCAAAAACGCGCGGAATATTATTAACGACACTCACCCCGGTCGCTAGAACAGAAACATCCGGCAATATCGTTTTTACTTCTCTACGCTGACTGGCGCCCTTGCCGGCATCGATGGCTGCTAAAATATCAACGCGATCTCCAGGTCGAATCAGCTTTGCAACCGCTCGAACTTCGTCCACGGGAATTGTAATCGCTCTTTTAGAGGTGGATACTAATAAAGAAATCCCCGTATCAGGGCCTAAAGCATAAAGACTATTTTCGAAAATCATTTGGCCTTTTTTTATTGGTACTGCCGCCACGCGACCAAAAATTTCATCTGGGATTCCAACAGCATCCGGCGGAACAAACTCCGTGGGGATATCTTTTATTTCTAAATTTGAATTATGAATGGTTTGAAGTTCTGCAATATCTTCTTTTGCCACAACCACAGACTTTGAGGCTCCAAATTTCTTTTGCATTTCACTTTCTTTTTCTTGCGTATATCCATACAAAATTATGGCAGCAACAAGAGCCATGGCCAAAGATATCCCTAAATTTCTACTTTCATTATTTCCCATATTTGCCATAATTCCCCTGCCTTTTTATTATTTATCTCCACAGTTTTTATCTAAACAAATCCCGTACTTGGTTTTAATCCAAACAGGATTTACCGAAACGTCTTCATTTCGAACACCCTCTGCCACTTTTAATGTTTCAGAATTGTGAGTCGCTCTATCGCCAACCTCTTCAACTCGAGAGGTTCCCTTTAAATTAAAAAAATCGATGGGTCGGGCCGTGGCTTGAAATTCTTCTGAATCGTTTTTTGCGAACTCGCTAATTGTACCATGAAACCGATATCCTGTTTTGCTATAAGGTAAGTGTGGTTTATCTCGAAAATACTTATTATCAGCTCGGTGCCGAAAAGTTTCAAATGTAAAGTTTCTTGAGGCTATCGAGTTTAAAATTCCAGTGTGAACCACGCCAAAAAATCCAATTGAAAAATTTAACAATAAAATCATAACCAATATGATAGGAATTGATTCAAAAACCGCGATGCCTTTTTGATTTTTTAAAAAGTTTTGATTCAACATCCGTTATCCTCCAAGGGGATATACTTTTCTGGATTTTGACCTGCCAATTTTTTAAACCGCTGATCCAATTCAATGATACGACGGTATCGATCCGCCATTTGAGTGACACAATCCTTTACAGAAGGCTCACGAAACAAAAAGGCCGTGATCCGAGTCGAAAATCCATGATCATCATCAATGGCTGTTTTACCAATAAATGGGATTCTAAAATTAAGTATTTTTGAATTAAAACTCAAACGCACTCCGGTATGAGAAAGTAATGTTGAATCAACAGCATAATCGCCATCAAAGGTAGCAGAATTTTCTGCGCCGATACCGCCTCTAATTTCAGGATTTGTTAACGTAAACCAGCCCACTCCCTCTTCAGAAAAAAGAGGCTTAAGGACTTTTCCATTTATCAATTGCTTGAATTTTTTTTCAGCTTGAATTTTTTGTTGATCTTCATCGAGATGGGACGCCATATGGGCTCTAGACATACTATAGGCAACATATTGACTGACCTCAATCATTCCCAAGGTATAAGTCAATGCAAATAAAAGCAGAGAAAATCCTGCACTTAAAGTGAGTGCAAAAATAAATTCACCGGCAATAAAACCTTGATTTGATTTTATCAATACATCCATGCCGTTGGTTTTTTTATTTTCAATTTTTAAATTCATAGTCTCCTTATCGACTCAATAATCTAAAACTTTACCTCCCCAGACAAAAGCCGAGCCTTCCAAAAATTCAAATTTATTTTTTATTATACAAAGACGTCCCTATAACTCGGGCTCCAAACTCAAATTTCTATTTTGTCCCGTCCTAGATGCCAGGTTCGGGTGCATAGATTTGGCCTTGTCTGGGGTTTCCCAAACTCCGGCTTCAGACATCCCGGCGATATAACCCCAAGGTTCTGAGATTAATCTGGATAAAAACTGACTTTCTTGGAGCTGTTTTGTGACAAACATAAATATGCCCAAAGTCAGAACAGCTAAAAGAATCGATTCAATAACAAATTGACCTTTTTGATTCATGGAGCGCTCCACTCGGCCCCCTGCCCTACCGCGGGATAACCGCTACCTGTTACCAAATGGCGTTCAATACGAGCCCCCAGCCGAGGGCCAGCGTTTGCAAAAGCCTTTGTCGGTGCAGAAATAAAGGCTTTTAAAATTAAAAAAACTGTTGCTGTGAGCAACAACACATATTCAATGGTCATAAATTATTATAATTTGGAAATTATTAATTACCCTCAAAACCCATGATTTTACCTTTAAGATCACCAGTTTTTTCACCTATTGCTTCCATGATTGGACCTTTAAATGCCGTTACTAAGGCAATAATCACAACCACTAGCAAAATATACTCCGTCGCGCCCTGTCCGCTTTGGCTTTTTAAAAGTTTTTTTGAAAATTTCTTTAAATTCATCATAGAAAATCCCCTTCCCTTGTAAATTGATTCCTATACCATTCTACGGCACAATGACCCGTTCACTTTAGAGATTTTTTATTTTTTTGCTTTTCTGTCTCAGATTGAAACAAAAATTGAGTTATTACAGATTAATTCTTTAAGTTGTAGATATCGGGATAGTTTCTACCAAGCTCTTCGCTATCCATACCATAGCCTACCACATAACGATCATTGATCGTTTTTCCAATATAATCCGCACGGATCTGAAGCTCACGACGGGCGGGCTTATCAAGTAAAGTTACAATGCGAACGGATTGTGGATATGAAGACTGAATGCGCTCTTTTAGAAAGTTTAAAGTTCGGCCTGTATCAATAATTTCCTCAACCACGATCACATGTTTGTTGGCTATATTTACAGAAATATCCTTTAAAATTTCAATGGCTCCGCCTTTAGTGATCGGACGATAATAAACAAAATCTATTTGAGATGGGATATCCACCCTACGCACAAGGTCGGTCAGAAAATGTATAGATCCCTTTAAGGGGCAAATAAAAACGACATCTTTATCTTCGTAATCGCGTTGAATCTCTTTTGCTAACCGCTCGGTCATTTCAGCAATATCCTTGCCCGATAAAAAAG
>DAIRER010000185.1:0-4826 GCA_036795495.1 Pseudobdellovibrionaceae bacterium
TATTTCGGCTCTATTTTGCTTGGCGGATTCAAGTTTTCTCTCTCGCTAGAAGAGAAAATGCTTATGGTTTTGCTGGGCAGTCGCCGGATTCTTTATTCGGCTCTGTCTGCGGTTCTTGGGGCTGTTGTAGAAGCCAAATCTCTCAATCTGGTAAATGGATTTACTTTTCTGGCAATAGCCTGCTCTTGGCTCGCTCTTGGTTTTTTGGAGCAAACCGTAGTTGTTATTTTGGCCCTCTTTGTTGGGGTTTGGTTGGCTCGGAGCGTTGCGGTGTACGCTGTTGTCTGGCACGCCAGTCTTGGTGCATCCAAGTCTTCTTGATTATTTTATAGGTTTTAATAATGCGAGTTTTGCATGTTCTCTACTCATCCCTGCCGAGTTCAAAAGGCGGGGATATTAGAAGCAGGGATATCGTTCAGGCCCAGCGTTCTGTAGGTTTGGATGTTTGCGTTATTAGTTCCCCGTTTCAGCCGCCCCAGTCTGCGGGTGTTGCGCAGGAGGTGATTGGGGAGGTGGTTTATCACCGGACCTACAATCCCGAGGCTGGTCTGGATATCTCCGAGAAAGATCGTGGCTTGGTTTATAAGCTGAAGAAGGTCTTTCAAATATTTCCCTTTATAAAAAGGGTTGTAGAGGTTGCAAGAAAGAGCAAGTCGAATGTTATTCACGGACACAGCACTTTTTTTTGTGGTGTCTCTGCCTGGGTAGCGTCCCGTTTCGTAGGTGCCATTTGTGTGTATGAGGTTCGGTCTTTGTGGGAGCAGCGCTCTGCAATGACTAATCCTAGTCTGAAGAGTCAGCTTATAGCGTGGTGTATCAAGTCTGTTGAGACCTTGTCCATGAAGTTGGCAGATCACGTAGTGGTTATCAGTGAAGGCTTGAAGAGGGAGGTGCTTGGACGAGGCATCCCAGCAAGCAAAATTTCTGTTATCGGAAATGCTGTTGCTCTGGAGTCGATAAAAGACAAGGGTGTTACTCTCGAAAAGAAATCTTCCGATGAACTTGTTTTCGCATATGTCGGGAACGTTAGCGATATCGAAGGTCTCGATTTGTTGGTACATGCAGTCCGGCAGTTGAGAGCCGAAGGCTGGAGGAACCCAGTACAAGTTTATGGGGCTGGACCTGCGCTAGAGGGGTTGAAGCGCGATGCTACAGATGTACACGGCGTGGAGTTTTTGGGGGCGTTTAGCCCTGCTGATGTCGAGTGTGTCTATGGGCGGATTGATGTGATCGTCAATCCGCGAAAGAGGTCGCCGCTAACCGATAAGGTCACCCCGTTAAAGCCACTTGAAGCAATGGGTCATAAAAAACTGGCCTTGGTGAGCAGCGTCGAAGGCATGCTGGAATTGGTAAGGGATGGCGAGACCGGGATCGTCGCAGAAGCGGATAGTGCTAAATCTTTGGCTGACAAGATGCGATATATCACAGCCAATCGTGAAGTTATGTCTTCCTTGGTATTAAGGGCGTATGACTTCGTGGAGCGCAATAAAAGTTGGCGCAATAATGCTAAGAAATATAAAGTTATTTATGAAGGGCTTAAGTGATGGGAGCGGCCCGGTGCTAAAAGGGAAGAAAGTAATGGCTGTTTCCTCTGGTGGCGGGCACTGGGTTCAGTTGCTCAGATTGCGACCGGCCTTTGAGGGAAGTCTGATGACTTACGTGACAGTGGAGCCTTCTGCGAAAGTTGATATTGATGACGGTGATTTTTACGCTGTAATGGAAGGCGGTCGAAATAGCCCGTTTCGACTAATGGTGTCTGTGCTGCAACTGTTTTTTTTAATTCTGAAGCTAAGGCCAGATGTGATTATCTCTACAGGGGCGGCTCCGGGGTACTTTGCTATTCGTATTGGAAAGTTGTTGGGCGCTAAAACTATCTGGGTTGATAGCGTTGCTAATACTCAAAAGCTTTCGATGGCGGGAGCAATGGTTGAGCGCTACGCTGATTTGTGGCTAACCCAATGGCCTCATCTGGCTAAAGCTAATGGGCCTAGCTATTTTGGATCTGTTATATGATTTTTCTTACGGTTGGTAGTCGATATCCTTTTGATCGGTTGGTAAGGCTGGTTGACGAGTGGGCTGCTATCAATAAGGGGGTTGAGGTTTTTGCCCAAATTGGAGATTCTAGTTTTCAGCCGAGGAATTTTAGCTATGTGAAGTATCTTTCCGTCTCTGATTTTAGGAGTCGGGTTGCTGGTTGTGATTTCTTAGTATCTCACGCAGGAATGGGGGGGATCCTTTCTGCTTCGGATTATAAAAAAAAGATCGTCGTCTATCCGAGGTTGGCTGAATATGGAGAGGTCGTTAACGATCATCAAATGGATACTTTGAAAATGGTTTCTCATTTGAGCTTCGTCTTTCCCGCACACTCAAAGGAAGAGCTTTTCTGTGCTGTTGAAGAATGTTTGCGTTCTCCAGTCTTCACGTTTGGTGGGGAAGTTGCTGTCTCAGAGAGTCTGGTTGTGGAAATAAAGAAATTTATTAACTCTTGATCATGAGTGCAAATTCAGGGTTGGAGCGTTATCGGAGTTTGGCACTGCATTGGCTAGTGCTTTTATTTCCTATTGTGCAGTTGCTGGATGTGACTCGAATTCTTCCTGGTGCGGAAGTTGTTTCGAGTTTAAGTAAAGCTTTTTATTCTTTTGGGGTCGTCTTTGTTTTTGTGCTTCTTTTTCGAGGCAAGGGTGTTCGCTTTTTATTGACTAGCGGGAGTTACTCTGTTTATTTGATATTGAGTTTTCTCTCTCTGTTGTGGTGTGTTGAATATCCAAGAACTCTCCTTGCACTGGCAGGCTTGCTTTCAGTTTCTATTCTAGGATTGCTGTGCTTAAGAATGGATCGGTTGAGTTTTTGCAGGGCTTTGCTTATCGGTTGCGATTTTATTGTCGTTGCTTCAACTGTTGCTTATCTGCTGGGGATAGGGGAGTCCGTTTTATTTCTTCAAGGCGTGGAGCGTCTCACTGGTGTCACTTACGGCCCTCATGCACTTGCCCGTGCGGCTGGAGTGAGTTTAATGCTTCGATTGAGCTTGCTTTATTTGGGAAATAAAACAAATTTGTTTCGTTTGTTTTTTGTAATTCTTTGCTATTGTTTTGTTATATATAAAACGGATAGCAGGCAAGTTTATGCGGCTGTTCTGTTGTGTCTTTTTATTATTTGGCTCTTCAGCGCTAATCTCTATAAAAAGCTTCAGTCAGTTTATGTGGCGATGCTTTTTGTTTTAATTCTAATGTTTGTTTTTGTCGATTATTCCGCACTGTTTGAGCATTTGACTGAAGCTATGGCTCGATCTGAGTCGGATAGTGTTACCACGCTGACGGGAAGAACAGACATATGGGAGATCGCTCTACAAAAAATTTTGGAAAGTCCTGTTCTCGGCTATGGCTTTCACAATGGTGGTTTGATCATTTCGAGCGAGTTTGAAACTGATTACGGATGGACCACTGAAAGTGCGCACAATGTTTTTCTGCAGGCCTCGCTGGATCTTGGGCTTTTGGGTGCTTTTGTTTTGATTGTAATTATGGTAAGAGCTCTTTACCTTTCCCTAATTCAACGTGATGCTTTGATGATTGCGTTTTCTCTTTTTGTAATCATCATGGGGTTGGTGGAGAGGTCCGTCGCAGGAGCGCCCGGTTTTCTTAACTTATTGCTCGTTTATTCCTTTTTTCATGCGTCCATGTGTCAATTTAAAATTAAGTAGTTGCTCGTGAATATCTCTGTGAAAATGGCATAGGTTTCGTTGGGGCTGGCGTACTCTGGAGTGTGGCCGCCAAAGAATGTTGAGAAAAGAAAGCCTGATATTTTAAGGTCTGAACTTTCTCTATATTTTATTTCGGTATTTTTGTATTTTAGTGTCCCGTCTTGCCATATCATTAACAGCCCATCTTTTTTTTCTGGGCTGTTAAGTTTTATTTGTAATGTGATTTTATGTTTTTTTCCGGGGATGAACAGCAGAGGTTTTTCCCCGAAAGTTTCACCATAGGTGCTCTTTTTTTCTGGAATGTAGGCGTATGGCGATCCTTGTCCATTTTCGTCCCATTTTATGCGAATGCTAAAGCCGTTTTTTCCGTCCGCTTTTTCTCCTCCGCTGATTGGTCTTCCTCCATACAAGCCGGGTAGTTTTCCACCTAGTCCAAAATTGAAATTTTCGGCGAATTGAACTGAGTAAGATAGAAAAATGCAATCGGTTTCGCCGGTTGATAGCGGAGATCTAAAGACGGCGCCACCTAAGGGTGAGTTGTTTTTTTTCATTGTCCCAGGGTCATAGCTCCCCTTTGGGTATTTGACTTTTATTTCTGGTTGATGGGTTTGTTGGTTGTAAGTGATTTGGAGGTTTTCTTGGCCAGTTATCCCCCTTCTCACGATTTTGAAGCTGCTTTCTATGTTTGGTAGTTGGGGATAAGTGAGGTGCGGTTTCTCTGAGTCACACCCAATAGGGGGCGGGGCAGCCCTTGTGTTCGTGCTGACTATGCATAGACTGATTAGTGAAAAATTTATAAATTGATTGAGCATTTTTGATTTAAAGAAATAAGCCTGGTTGTGTTTGTGTTGTTTTTATTTATTTTATAGGAGTTTTTGCATGACTACCGTCGCAGTCATCGGCCTCGGCTACGTTGGCCTGCCCCTCGCCGTCGAGTTCGGCAAAAAAGTGAAGACCGTCGGTTTCGACCTCCACCAGGAGAAGGTCGACGCTTACGCCCGCCACGTGGATCCGACTGGCGAAGTGAGCAGCGCAGACCTCAAGGCTGCTGTGTACCTCACCTGCAGCACCGACCCGAAGATCATCGGCGAAGCCGATTTCATCATCGTCGCCGTGCCGACCCCGGTGG
>DAIRER010000186.1:0-4799 GCA_036795495.1 Pseudobdellovibrionaceae bacterium
GCTGCTGCGCGACTTCATGGAACAACATATTCTCGTCTTATTGGCGGATTAGCTAAAGCGGGTATCGAAATTAATCGCAAAATGTTGTAAGAAATCGCGATTCATGATGAATCGGCATTTTCCGCACTTTGTAAACATGCGTTGACTTAGTTCAACAACCTTAAAAAAAGGTAAATAAAGTGAAAGAGAATGACAGTTTCGAAAAGAGAAAGGTGGATCATATCCGCCTCTCTCTGGATGAAAAATCTCAGGCTCAGGGTTCTGGTTTGGAAGACATCGAACTGGTTCATGAAGCCTTGCCCTCTTTCAATTTATCAGATGTTTCAATTCAGTGTTCATTTAATAAAGAAATTTCATTAAGTTCTCCGGTCTTTATTTCTTCGATGACCGCTGGTCATCCAGGTTCTCAAAAAATTAATGAAGCCTTGGCCTCCCTGAGTGAGAAGCGTCATATTTTGATGGGCGTTGGATCTCAGCGACGTCAATTAGAGCAAGAATCTGCAGTTCAAGAGTGGGAAAATATTAGAAATAAGTATCCCGGAGCTCTTTTGATGGGAAATATTGGGATCAGTGAGCTGATTTCAACACCAACAGATCGTATCCTAAATCTTATGAAATCAATCCAAGCTATTGGATTTATTGTTCATTTAAATCCTCTTCAAGAGGCCCTTCAACCCGAGGGGAACCCTCAATTTGCAGGAGCACTGCAAGCCCTTGAAGCCTTAAAATATAAATCTTCAATTCCTATTATTATTAAAGAAGTGGGTTGTGGAATGAGCGAATTCACATTAAAAAAACTCAATCAATTGGGTATTGATGTTATTGATGTTTCTGGCAAGGGGGGAACGCACTGGGGCCGAATCGAAGGATTTCGTAATCCTATAAATTCTGTAAAGTCTAATGCCGCAATCACCTTTGCTGATTGGGGCCAGTCTACGTTGAAATCGATGATGAATGCTATGAATATCGATATGAAGGCTGAATTATGGGCCTCGGGTGGTGTTCGAACGGGTTTGGATGTGGTAAAGCTTTTAGCCATGGGGGCAAAAAAAGTTGGTATTGCTCAGGGTTTTTTAAAAGCTTATTTTGAAACAGAAAGTTTTGAGTCCCTGGAGAGTTATTTAGATCAGGTGGAATTTGAAATGCGTATCGCAATGTTTTGTTGTGGAGCACAGAATTTAGATCAACTGACAGAAAGAAGGGTATGGCAATGGAAAAGAAATTAACTGAGTTATTTAGTGGCTTTTCCAAACTCACAAAAGAAGAACGCTTTGAACGACTTCTTGCCGTGGGGGCTTTAAATCAAGATGAGGTTCTCTATTTAAAAGAGGGCGGATTAAAAGATACGTCCTTAGGTGAAAAGTTTATTGAAAATGTGATCGGATATTTTCAACTCCCCTTGGGGGTTGCAACACATTTTAGAATTGATGGAAAAGATTATTTAATTCCTATGGCTGTCGAGGAAACTTCGATAGTGGCGGCGGCTTCTAAAACGGCAAAATGGGTCAAAGAAAATGGTCAAATCACAACAGAAGTTCTTGGAGAGGATATTATCGGTCAGATTCAATTGGCCCAAGTCAAAAACTATGAATCTTTTCAACAAAAAATATTAGCTCATAAAGCCGAATGGATCGAGATGGCGAATCGTGATGTCGCTTTTGGGCTGACTCGCCGAGGTGGTGGTGTGCGGGAGATCTCTTTACGTCGGTTGAGTCGCAGGGATTTAAATTTAGAGCCGGGATCAAGTTTAGGCCAAGGGGATATGGCCGTCATTCATGTATATATGAATCCCTGTGATGCGATGGGTGCGAATATTATTAATCAAGTTTGTGAGTATCTTAAAATCCCGATTCAGACTGTGACCGGTGAAAAGGTGACCATGTGTATTTTATCCAATTTAGTGGATAGCAAAATCACAAAAGCGGTTGTTGAGATTCACAAAATTGATGAGGATTTGGCCTGTAAAATTGAAGAGGCCTCTTTGTTTGCAGAGTTGGATCCTTATAGGGCTGCAACGAACAATAAGGGTGTTTTAAATGGCATTGATCCAATATTGATAGCCTCAGGAAATGACTGGCGAGCTGTTGAAGCGGGAATACATGCCTATGCCAGCAGATCAGGTCAGTACAGAAGTATTACTCGTTGGCGTAAAATTGGAAAAACTCTTCGAGGCGAATTTCAGGCCCCTTTGATTGTCGGCACTGTCGGTGGCGTCACCACACTTCATCCCACAGCAAAACTTTGTATGAAAATGCTTGGGGTTGAACACGCGAACGAACTGTCTCGAATTGCAGCAGCGGTGGGTTTAGTCCAAAATTTGGGAGCCCTTAAGGCCTTGACGACCGTTGGGATTATCGAGGGTCATATGAAACTTCATATTAAAAATTTAACTTTGGGCTCTGGTGCCAACGAACACGAAATGCCCTTAGTCGAAAAGCGACTTGAAGAGATTCTGTCTGTCAAAAAGAAAATCTCATTAAGTCATGCCGTGGACGTGCTCCGAGAAATTCGGAGCAATATTGTAAGTCCTCGTTACGAAGGAAGTGAGACTAAAAATGAGCTCAGTCATTAACTTTCTACCAGCAAAAACATTTTTAGCTGGAGAGTACTTGGCTTTAGAAAAAAGAGAAGGCCTTGTTTTACTGACAAACCCTTGTTTTCAAATGGAATATAAATCAGGACAGCATTTGAATATTCATCCCGAGTCTCCAGCAGGACGTTATTATGAGGACCATCTCAGTTATTTTAAAAATTATAATATTGAATTTAAGGATCCTTTTTTAAAACATAAAAAAGCAGGGGTCGGAGCTTCTACCGCTCAGTTTTTAGGTCTGTATAGTTTTAAAAATCCAGTATTTACAGATTCTGATTTGTTATCAACCTATTTAAAATATTTTACCGGCTCTGTACGACCGAGTGGTGTGGATATCTTGGCTCAAAATCATCAAAACATATCTTCGATTGAAGGTGGACATGTTCAAGAGGTTCTTTGGCCATTTAAAGATTTATCATTTTTAATTTTCTTTACCGGGGTTAAACTCAACACACATGAGCATTTAGAAAGTTTGAAAAACTTAGAAACCAGTCATTTTTCAACAGCACTTTCAAAAATTAAAAAAGGTCTCTTCGAGGGTCAAACAGAAAATTTTCTTCAAGGTCTTAATGATTATGACCAAGAACTGCGCCGCCAGTCCTTTTTGGCTCCTTCAACAAAAGATATTTTAAATAGAATTCATCAGATTGATGAAATTCAATCTCAAAAAATAATTCTAGCCTCTAAGGGGTGTGGGGCCATGGGTTCAGATAGTTTTATTTTGATTGTGCCTAGAAAATTCAGAGATTTTACAAAAGAACGGGTGCTTAAAAATATCTTTCAAGGGGATGAAGCTTATTTTCTAGCCCATGAAGAACATTTGTATCAAAAAGAAAATCAGAGTCTATGAGTAAATTGAGTTCGACGGCCTCGGCCCCATCAAATATAGCTTTGATTAAATATATGGGGAAGAACCCAATCAATTCTTCATTATCCTATACCTTGGATCATTTAAGGACCACTGTTCGAATCACGAATCTTGAGGCACCATCTACAGGTGAAACAAGCTATCAAGGGGACTCTTGGTTGCCTTTGAACGAAAATCCCACGTTAAAGCTCAGCTTAAAATCGGTAGAACGCTTTTTAAAACATTTTCAATTTTTAAAAAAATACTGGGGAATCCAAGGATGGCATCAGTTAGAATCTGCAAATAATTTTCCATCGGATTGTGGAATCGCAAGCTCGGCTTCAAGTTTTGCCGCACTCACTTTCGCGACGGCGCAATTGTTGCCCTCGTTGAAGGTTACAAATAAAGAATTGGCGGATTTAAGTCAAAAGGGTTCAGGTTCTTCGTGTCGTTCTTTTTTTTCACCCTGGTCGATGTGGAGTGAAACAGGGGCTGACGCCATCGATTTAAAGATTCAGAAATTGCATCATTGTGTGGTGATGGCCGATCAAGAAAAGAAAAGTATTTCAAGCTCAAAGGCCCATGAATTGGTTTTAACCAGTCCCCATTTTAAGGGGCGACAGGCTCGGGCCGAACAGCGTTTAGAGAAATTGATTTATAGCTTAAATCATCAGGATTGGTTTGCCTCATATAATATCTGTTGGGATGAGTTTATGGATATGCATGATTTATTTCATAGCAGTTCGCCTTCGTTCACTTATATGAATGCAAAAAGCCATCAGATTTTAGAGATCAGTCGAAATATTTGGATACAAAATTCGGATGGTCCCTTGGTGACGATGGATGCCGGGGCGAATGTGCATTGGCTTTTCAGAGAGGATCAAAAGGAAATGGCACAAAATTTAGTTTCTGATCTTCAATCTCAATTTTCTTTTATCACCTCTTTTTCAACAACTCAGGATAGATCATGAATTACAATGAAAAAAGCTATGGAAAATGGATTCTCTCTGGTGAACATGCTGTTTTAAGGGGAGGCACCGCGATTGTGTACCCCCTTAAAAGTCGTTTTGTAGAGTGGTCCTACACTTCTCAAATTCAAACCCAGGATTTAATGTTTCAATTTAAAGGAATTCATGGTGCAGAATTAGAAATTTTAATTTTAGGGTTATTAGAAAAAGCATTTGAAAAACTAAAAATTTCTAAAAAAGAAATTTTAGGTAAGGTTCAAATTTTTAGCAGTTTACCTTTGGGGGCTGGTTTAGGTGCCAGTGCGGCGTTGTGTGTTTCTGTGGCTAAGTGGTTTCATCATTTGGGGTTATTGCCGATAGAACAGCTGTTTACATTTTCTAAAGAACTCGA
>DAIRER010000187.1:0-4795 GCA_036795495.1 Pseudobdellovibrionaceae bacterium
CATCATACTTAACATTAGAAAAATCTTCTTTTCCTAATGTTAACGGGCCATTAACAAAAATCACTCCTACAGCTCCCTCATTTTTTGCAATGGAAAGTTTATGTTGAGATCTTGCATAGGTCATAAGATGAAGACGAGTTTCAGCAGGCACATCTTGAGGTATATCATTCAGTAATAGAACCCACTTTCCTTGTACATTGAGGTCCTTATAGGAATCATAGGCCTGAATTTTATCTTTTGCAGGTGCTCGAATCCCATACCCTGCGAAAACTAAAGATCCCCCAGTCAAGGAACCATTTTTAGATAAAGAAAGTGGAGTGTAATCCTCTAGAACCTTTAAATTCATAGCTTCAATTGAAAATTTATTATTAGGTCCTAACTTGACCCCAGACGTGTATTCAAAAGTTTGTAAATAGGAACCATCAAAGGGTTTTAATCCCCAGCTTTTAAAAAGTTCCTGAATTTTTAATGTATATACTTTTTCTTCAGGACTCCCCGTTTTCCGTCCTGCAAAATCTTTATCTGACAAATAATATATTTCCTTGTGAATATCCTCTGCTGTGATTTTAGGTTCTAAGTCCTGCACTGAAAGTTTTGGTTTTAAATTTAATAATTTTCTCGCTAAAATATCATCCCAATCTGCAATATATATTTGCGATTGTTTTTTATCTGGACTACGGCTCCAAAATAATTTTTTTCCATCCGGCGTAAATACAGGTAGTCCATCAAAACCATCTTCTTGAGTGATGCGAATGGGTTTTTGCTTCCCCTCAGCATCAACAATAAAAAGTTCGAAATTAGAATAACCCAAAACACTCGACCCAAAAATTAAATAATCTCCCGAGGGGTGATAAAAGGGGGCCCAGGACATGGATTTTAAATCTGTGATTTTTTTTACATCTGAACCATCCACGTTCATTGTATATATTTCTGCTTTATCTCCTTCTGGAGTAAAACGACGCCAAGTAATTCTTTTTCCATCTGGGCTGAAAAAAGGACCTCCATCGTATCCCTTTTCCATAGTCAACTGTCGCACGTCACTGCCATCAGACTTCATAATGAAGATATCCATCATGTAGCTTGGATCTTGATTGAATTTTTTTTGATCTTCTTCTGTTAACTTTGATGAAAAGCCATTTCGGTTCGAAGCAAAGGCAATCCATCGACCATCTGGAGAATAAGAACTCTCAGCATCATAACCTAATGAATTTGTTAATCTTTTTATGTTTTTTCCATAAAAGTCTGTTTCATAAATATCAAAGTATTCATCAAAACCCCATGAGTACTTTCCTTGAATCGGGTTCTTTCTTTTTTCTTCTTCTTCTTTCACTTTTTTCTTAAAATCAGGATCCAAATGAGTCGATGAATATAAAACTTTTTTCAAGTTTGGATGAATCCACGCACAGGTCGTTTTTCCGGAATCTTGAGAAACTTTATGAGTTTTTCCTGATTTAAGATCCATTAAATAAATTTGATAAAATGGATTTTCATTTTGACGTTCACTTTGAAATATCATCCACTGACCGTTAGTACTAAAATACCCCTCTCCCGATCGTGTGCCTACAAATGTAAGTTGTCGACTCCCTTGAATCAAAGGTTTCAATGACTCCTGGATTAAGTTATTATTAGTCTGAAGTGTTGCTTCTTTATTTGAGGCTTGAAGATTCAAAATACTTGAAGCCTTCTTCCAAAAAAGAAGGACAAGGGATATCATAACTATAAAAATAAAAATTTTAAAAAATTGATTTGTTTTCATTGGGGACAAAGGTTATTGGATAGGAACTAGATTGTCATGCACTTTAAACTTATGCACCTCGTAAGGAATTATTTTAACAATTATTTATAATTATGAATACTGAAACAATAAACATCAAACTCATTAATGCTGCCAAACTATCTCAATTTTTAGACTGGGAACCTGTTCTGCTCTTAGGTGCCTTCATTTTCCTAACATGGGCCTTTTACTTCACTCTGCTTCGAGCTGTTTCGGCAGAACGTCATAAAAATATACGATCAAACACTCAAAAAATTTTTAAAAGTTTCATCTTTTTTTTAATTTTCTTTTCTATTTACAAAACTCTTCATAGCCTGTCCCATCAAGAACTCAATCATCTTGCCCCCTTTCAGAGTCAAGTCTTGCTTTATATGGGAATTATTTGTTTTATTTTTGGATCCGTAATATTTGTTAGGACCTTTAGGTTATTTGTACTTCAATATCTTTTTATTGGATCCATTCGGCATGGAGTCCCTTTACTTATTGTTAATATTTTTTCCCTTATTCTAACCCTTTTAATATTTTTATTTGCTCTTTCTCAATTTTTTGGAGTTCAACTGGGACCTTTATTAGCTACTTCAGCCGCTTTTTCCGTCATTCTCGGTTTGGCTCTTCAGGATACTTTGGGTAACTTATTTGCTGGAATTGCTCTTCAAGTCGATAAGGCCTTTGAAATTGGCGATTGGCTAGAGATTTCAGGCTCTGGACATCCTAAAATCATTGGTCTGGTTCGTGAAATTTCATGGCGATCGACGACTTTGATTGGCTTTACTGATGAAATCATTATTGTCCCCAACCGTACGATGTCTCAGTCTCAAATTTCTAACTTTTCTCCACCAGATACACCGATAATTAAAAGTCAAATCTTCAGACTTGAATTTAGTTCTAATATTGAAAAAGCCATAGAGTTACTCGAGCGAGCGGCCTCTGAAATCCATGAAGTTTGTGGCAGTCCTTCACCCTTGGCCTTTGTTTATGAAACTACAGACAATGGGATTATTATTAAGCTTGTATATTATATTAACAATTATGGATCACACTATATTATCGGTGGCAAAGTCCTCACACGGGGTTTGAGTTTACTAAAACAAAATGGATTTCAGCCAGTTCACCAAAAGATTCAACTGTATAATAATGAAGAAAAACCATGATTAATTTTGAAAGCCCCTTGTCGATTCAACTGAGAAAAGAAATGGTTCGAGGGATTCGAGACTTTGATATGATCTCAGATGGAGACAAAATCATGGTATGTGTCTCTGGCGGAAAAGATTCTTCTGTGCTTCTCGCTCTTCTGAAAGAGGCCCAAAAAAAAGCCCCGTTTCACTTCACAATAGAAGCCGTCATGCTAGACCAGAAGCAACCCGGATTTTCTGCTCAGACGTTCATCCATTGGGTTAAAGAAGAACTTAACATTCCCTTTCATCTTATTGAAAAGGATACCTATTCTATTGTTAAAGAAAAAACCCCTGAAGGTAAAACCTACTGCACTCTTTGTTCAAAATTTCGTAGAGCTATCTTATATGATTTTGCCTTTTCCCATGGGTTTACAAAAATGGCACTGGGACATCACCGAGAGGACATTAATACAACAGCCCTGCTGAATATGTTCTATGTAGGAACAATGGCGACAATGCCTCCTAAACTAAAATCTGATGATGGTCGAAATATCATCATTCGGCCCCTGGTCTATCTTGCAGAAGAGGATATTCTTAACCTTTCAATTGAATGGAATATTCCAACACTCCCCTGTAACCTTTGCAGTTCACAGGAGAACTTAAAAAGAAATCAAATGAAACTGCTATTAAAAGATCTAGAAAAGAAAATCCCCAATGTTTCCTCAAGTCTATTGACCTCACTTTCTCAAGTTCATCCCCGCCATCTTTTGGATAAAAATCTTTGGAACTTTGATCACCTTAAAAGAAACGAATAATTCTCTAAAAAAGTTTTAAATGACCTATTTGACGTGGTAATTATTTTAAGATAAACAATTGTTTCTTATTTTTTAAATGCGCTCGTAGCTCAGTTGGTTAGAGTACTACCTTGACATGGTAGGGGTCCCCTGTTCAAATCAGGGCGGGCGCACCATTTAGTTGGATTCACTGAATAATGAATTCCACCATTTTTTGTTTTTTTCACCATCCGATGTGATTAAAATTCCTGAGAGTTGGCTTAAATCTAAAAATTCATTTTTCCATTGGTTTATTGAAGATAAACTTACATTTTCAATCTGACTCACAACCCAATCAACGGATTTATAATCTTGAAAAATAATTTCATTAATTGCAATCGAGTTCATACGGTTTTCTATATCATCCGAGTTCAGTTTTACTTGACCTATGACTTGAGTTTTAAAATGATCTAATTCTTTTTGTGAAGGGGTTTTCTTTTTAAGTTTTGTAACTTCACTCAACATTAGCTTTGTAACACGAGCGATACTCTCGGTCTCACTGCTCGCATAAAACATAAATGCCCCTGAATCACTGTGAGTCACTAATTGACTGTATATGGAGTAGACCAATCCCCTTTTTTCTCGAATCGCCTGATAAAGGCGTGAAGTCATCCCTCCCCCTAACAGGGCGTTCATAATTAAAGATTCAAAGCGCTGGGCGCTTTTAAACGAGGTGGATGGCAATCCTAGAAGAACATGGGAGTGATCAATTTTTTTTTCAATCATTTGATGAAAAGACCTCCATTGAGGCCTCAACCGTGGTTTTATTTTTTTACCTTTTTGTTTTTTTGTACGACCAAACCTTATGTTACACTCCTTAACGACATCAGAAAAAGACACATCGCCTGTTAAGCTAATAATCAATTTTTCATTTTTAAAGTGCTCTTTATAATAGGATTGTAAATCTCGCATTTTCATTTCAAGAACACTTTTAACAGTTCCTGCGATTGGAATGGATAAACCATTTCCTTTATAGACCTCTTCAAAAAAACGATCGTATATTAATTCTTCAGGCTGATCCTCGGACATCCCAATTTCCTGAACGATAACTGATTTTTCTAGTTTAAAATCAT